>JAJZXP010000200.1 GCA_021806345.1 Thermoplasmata archaeon
GATAAGAGAAGCTGTTTTCTATCTTCCGACTTCGCCAACCTTTCCAGCAATTCGCTAAAGCTTTCGCCTTTTTTCTTCACCATAAGAAGTTCGTCATACACCGCATTCCTGATAGTTATGGTTTTGGACATGGTTATGTTTATGTTTAAACATAATATTACCTTTTCGCTCGGTTCATAAGGCATGTTCTAGAAGTGCGAAATTTTGCTCCTAATGTATTCCTTAAGGTTTTAGCCAAACCCCGGTCAGCCTATATTACTTCTATTATTTCCCCCCTTGCACTCCACTCTTTTAAGGCTTAATCAACCATCCATGTCCAAAGCCGCGTGCTTATAACCGGACCGTGTGATCAATACCGATTACCAGCCTTAAGGGATAATGAAATTAATGTATAACACAAATATGCCTGATTCTATGGGAAGCAAGAATATTTCAATTTCGGGTGAAGCATATCCCAGACTGAAGAAGCTCAAAGGAAAAAATGAAAGCTTTACCGACGTGATCAACAGATTAACCAACAAAGTATCTCTTCTTGCCCTTAGAGGAACTCTTACCTCTGAGGAGGCAGATTCAATTCTCAAGAGAATAAAAGAACCAAGAAAGCTGAGCAGAAAGAGATTTGGTTCAGTTTCTGAGAAAGTCAATAGATAATCATAGTTGATGCATCGTTCCTGATAGGTTTTATGAGAGAAAACGACTCAACAGTTCAGAAAGAGGAGGCAATGAGTCGGATGGTATCCAATTATTCATAAAAGTGATATCTGTCTTCGAACTTTAGGTAGGACCTGGGTTAAGCACAAAGCAGGTACAAGAAGGAAAGAAGATAGAATGGATTGTTGAGAATTTGTTGTTTTTCCCTATGAATCTTGAGACAGCCAGGGAAGCGGGAGGGATATATGCAAATAAAAGACGCATTGGCTCAACTATTGATTCAGCGGATGCAATGATTGCCGGTATATGTAAGGTCTATGGTGAAGCAATCCTCACCTGGAATGTGAACCAATTTCCGGCATCGATGGAGTTGGCATTGAATCTTATTGAACGGCTCAAACAGAATGATGCACTATGGTCTCAAGCTAAAGAATATTTAGTTTTTTGGAATAGTTCGGGCAGTGACTCTCAAGTTCTTGGCATTCCACTAAGGCTTTAGCCAGGTCGCAACCGGTTCAGGTATACAGAGTCAATGTGGCAACTTAAATAGCGGCAGTTCATCATCCAAATATTCTTATATCCTCCACCCATGAATCCCATGAAATGTCCAGAATTGTGTTTTTTGAGGCTGAAGGCGAAAGCGATCCGTTAATGGAGAATGCGATTAGATTGGATCGTGCCTGGCAATTATTCTTTCCCAAGTCCATAGGCAAGGTCGACCCGTCTGGTGACATTTTTGGGCTAACTGACTGGCTATGGAGAGAATTCGGCAGGATTTCTGGTTTCATTCGGAAGGATTCCCCAGGCACAGCCTTTGTAAAATCACCTCACCTTTCAAACGAGGGCCGCGATTTTGTATCAAGAATCGCTTCCTTTTGGAGTGACGAGATCTTTTTTCAGGATTCAGATGGGAACCATTCCGAGAACATGTGGAAAGCTCCAACTGTCAATATTCTTTCAGAAACTGGAATGGATGCGTCTGAAAGTGTTTTTTCCGGTGAAGACCAGGGATGCTATACGAGATTTATAGGTGCAGTTCTTGGCCCCGGTAGGGGGTTTACAAGCACTTACGAAATTCCTGATGGAAGATCGTACTCAAGGTTGCACAGCCACTCAGCTGTTGATGAGCTTTACGTGGTGATGGAAGGTTCCGGTCATTTAAGATTCAACGGACATCTGGTGGAAATTAAAAAAGGCACTGTCATATCGAAACCCACCGGACCGGATGCTTCTTCTCAAATTCTGGCAGACATGGGGGAAAAGCTGAAGATTCTTGACATAGAGATATGGGCTGATCCCAGGAGAGAATCAAAGGATCTTATCATTTATCCAGACCACAAAGAAATTCTACTAAGGGGCACAGGCTGGGGAAACATGATACAAACTGACAATGTTGCCGATCTTAGTGATATGGACCAGCATTATTCTGAAGGATATGAGAGGCAAAAAGACGGAGGATGGAAGAAAAAATCTGTACCAGGTTTCAAGGATAGAGTGGAATAAGCGATATAGAGAACGATCACGAGGAATTACAAGTTCTTATTGTGAAATGCATTCTCTCGTTGAAAATGAATTTCTCTGTGAAAGTTTTCGGGCATTTCCCAATTGAATTTCGCGAGGCAGTTCTCCTGAAACTTATACTCAAATCACTACTGGCCCATTTTCTTTGGTTCTAATGAGTTCCTGAAAACCTCCCTCTGAATGTCTGAAAGGCCCATCAGGACGGTGTCTTCACCAATTTTCTTATTTTCTCCTCTAAAACCACTTTTGGAGAAGACCGCATATTTATATATACACCCAGGAAACTGCTTTCGAAGAGTTTCAGACTTTAACCTCAGTTTTTCAACTGCGTTTGCAGATAATGGGCTATCAGACCACTTGCACTCAGCGAAAAGTAATTCTCCCCTTTTTTCGGAGTAAGCAACTATGTCAATCTCTTCAATATCCCTGCCTTTATTTCCAGATCCGTTTTTACCCCACCATCTGGAAACTGTGTCGAATGTTCTTCCTAATATTCCCTCCTCTATGAGTTCCTTCATGAGGTTCTCAAACTGCTCTCCCGCGAAGGAAGGGAAATCATCAATTATACTATCAAGAACATCCTCAGTGTGGGAACTCTCAATTTCACTTTTGTGGGGCAATACGTACCTGAACCAGAATTTGAGATACTGGTCAGAAATCCAGTAAAGTCTTCTCTTGAATTTCTCGCTAGCCCCGAACGGTTTTTCTGCTGTAATCAGCCCAAGTGACATAAGAACATCGAGGTACTTCGACACCATGCTCTTGTCTTGGCCTGAATATCCACAAATCTCCCCCAATGTGTGATTCCCATAGGATATGGATCTGAGGATCAGCATGTAGTTTCTTGGTTCCCTGAATTCAGTTCTGAGGAGAAACTCAGCCTCTTCATAGAGAGGTGACCCTTTTGCAAGCAGTTTCCTCGATACGTTTTCCCAGAATCCCAGATCTGGATCGAGCTTCAGGAGGTATTCGGGTATACCACCAAAGACAAAATATGCCCTGCACATGTCTTCGAAACCGTAATCAAAAAATTCAGCCAAGTTCCTGAACTTCAAAGGTCTCACCTGTAACTGGCCAGTTCTTCTCCCGTAAAGAGGGCTTTTATAAGAAAGTACTTCATTTTCCATTATACTAATCGATGAGCCAGATAGAATTAACATTACATTCAGTTTACTCAGTATTGTATCATACACTTTCTGGAAAACAGATGGAATTGCTCTGTTAGCCTCTATCAGATAGGGAAATTCATCTATAGCCAGTATGATCTTCGATTTTCTTGTTTTTGCTCGAAATGAACTGTTTGAAGCCAGAACGGAAAAAAACGAGTACCAATCATTAAAGCTGGCCTTAAGAATACTGCTATCTCCCAGAAACTTTGAGATGATCGCCTTAAAGCTGCCAATGTTCTCTCTGTCCCCCTCAGCTGTTGCAAGAAAATAAATTCCTCTATTCCCTATGAACCTACTGATCAATTCGGTTTTTCCCACTCTTCTTCTACCATAAACAATGAATAGCGAAGCGCCCTTGGCAAACCTGGCATCTTCCAGAATTTTCAGTTCTTCAATCCTGTTTACAAATTTTTGTTGAGACATAAGTATTATACTTTATTCACAACGAATATTTATATATCCACTTCCAGGCATCAAGTCCCTTACTTTCAGGCAATATGCAGATTACGCTTCAGAGCACTTTGGCCTGATGCGTAAAAGTATGCTAAACACCCTCTCTTCTTATTCCATACAACAACATCATTGATCCTGGCAAAACTCTAATCTGGACTAACTTTTGATCCGAATCTATGAGGCTTTTCCAGTGAGACGAAAGCAAAATTTTTCGCATTACGCAAATTTAGTCGACTTGGGATAAATCATCATTGCCATATTTTCACTTAACACTCTTTCATTCGGTGAATAATTTATAAATCCGGTTTTTCAGAAATCCTAAAGGGAGAATACAGACAACGAAACCAGAGTAAATCTCTCACTGAAAATTTTTCATCCCGGAATTGGCAAAGCCCATAAATCATATATCTCCAAGGTCAAGAGAATAAGAGTATTCAATCACTCCGTTATCATTGTTTCTTTGGCCAGTAAGAATAAATCCGCATGATAGGAACATTTTTATGGACCTCTCATTATAAGAAAAAATTCCTTTGACCTTCATTTTTTTCCAGCCAATGCTTCTTGCCCTTGCAATCAAGAGTAAGAGAACTCTTTTACCGTATCCCTTGGACCTATAGTTTGGATCTCCGATAACGATGGGTAGAGAGTGGGGCATCAGACAAGCATCTCCGATAGGTTTCCAAGCCTTATTTTCGCCTATTTCAATAATGTAGAATTCACCACTTC
>JAJZXP010000308.1 GCA_021806345.1 Thermoplasmata archaeon
GTATACGAGAGCGGGTATTACCCGTATTCGGAGAATATTACCCTGTCGTCGTCACGTGTTATGAACTTCACCCTTGCTAAGGAACCAAGTGCCACTTCAACAACTTCACTAAATAGCACAACCGCGACCGGCTATAACGTTACTGTATCGAATCTCAAAATAGGAAATGGCGTCATATCGGTATCCTTCAATTCAGGTGCTAATGGTACTCTATTAGTTCAAATACCATATGTTGACATGAAGAATGCAACCATATCTGAAATACTCAACAGCACGGTATACATCAATGGGGTTCCATACAGTAACTACACAGTCTCTATATCATCCAGCTACACCATAATACTGAAAGTGTACGGCCTGAAAAGCGGTGATCCTACGCTATCTTGGAAATACTCACCTAGCGGAATAGTCTCCGCGCCACCGTCTCCGTCGTCAGTATCTCCCCCTACCTCCCTGTTTATATACGAAGTAATGGGGGCTATAATAGCAGTCGGCATTGTGGCAGGAGCAGTGGTAATTACTCTAGGAAAGAGGCGTAGGTAAACCACCATCCACCCTATCCATTTTTTTTATCTATTGACAATATCTAAAAACCCCTTCTTCCTTCTCTCCTATCAGATCCGATTCCATCTTGAGGTTCCATGCTCAGAGGAATAAGGGCTGATCCGAAGGATGAACTGAAGAACCGCATGCTGGAATATATCCAGGGAATCAACAACGAGCCTGTTGTATTCACATGGAAGTGGAAATGGATGAGATGCCTGGAGGAATAACGTTATAGTATTGTTGGTGTATTATGGAAACTCTATACTAGTCTTATTGTATGGAACAAAGGAGACACCTTTTTGAATCCCAGAGAAAGATAGAAAAACTTTAATTTAGGTCTAATCCAGGATATTTTTATAGGGCTGAACTCTTACTTCATGGGAAAAACTTTAAGATGATTAGTCATGGTAGCCTCATGAAATCATGGGCCATCTCAAGTATATTATCGATGACTAGTTTCTTCCTGCCTTTGTGCAAAGAGATTGATGTAAATTTCATACGAAAATAAAAAGCCCCTAATCAATGAGCATAAGTTGCTCAATATCTTCAATGAAAAGTCGTATCGGTTAATGTGAGTTTTAATGTCGAATAGAAAGGAGAGGAGAACAAATATTGACCCCACCCAGGCCGCAGGCCTTATACTTGAGCACTTAATCAATCTCGAGGAAGAAGGGAAACATGGACAAACCATATACGGCCTTAAAACTAAGGCATTCAGAACATCCCAAAGAGACGAAAGAATAAAGTCTATAGTAGAACGATTGCTTAATTCCGGTTACATCAATTCCTTTCAGTCTGGAGAAGACAAGACATTATATTATATAAATGAAAAGGGTAAGAAATTTTACCACGACAGTATTAAAAGCGTAATGGAACTATTCAATTGGAGATCGTAGAATCTATTGATCTTTGTATATCGTGTCTTGTACTTAATGGGGTGACCTTTTCCACAACAAATCCCGAGCCAACATACGATGCAACAATAGTCCTTACGCCTTTTATTGGTCTGGCATTAATTTGAACCGGGGAAGAATTGTTCTTGTTATTAGTTGTAAGTACAATAATAAGCGTTGCATTCTTTACCTTTAACATCTTCGCAATTACCAAAGCTTCACTTTCATTGTTTTCCAGCTCCAATTTTTCCGTAATCAAATCCTTATCCATTATTTTTACAACTGCAACGCGATTTTTTCCCTTGACTATTATGTCGAAGTTTTTACTTATGTTTAAGTTATCATTTTTTATAGTTGGATTTTCCGTGTACTCCTCGAAATCATCATCCAGATTTTCAATTACTGAAATGATCTTATCATGCAGATCACCCTCTGGACTTACTGAAAGTTCAAACCTAACCTTGATCCAAATTGGATAAAACTCCTCAATAAATTTTTCTAACTTGTCAGAACCCTTAAGAGAACTATAGATTGTGTTAGGAGCCATCACTAATAAAGGAAGACCAATTAAAAATAATACAACTACAAATGCGTCTATGACAAAGGGACCGTAATGTTTACCTAAGACTGCGTAAGTTATCAGAAGAACGGACGAAACAATCACCCAAATGCTGGCTAATATTGCCCACAGGAGAACCGATCTAAACCGTTTCCTCATCCTGAAAATTTCCTCAGCTGAGTTTAACATGCTGAGTACTGGTGGAGTTCTTCCCTCAATCATATTAGAGGGTAATGCAAAGAAACATATATTAGATATAGTGGAACTTTATTCACCTATCAGGTACATCGGGTACTGTTAAAGGGACTGAAATCCTTCAGTTAGGGAATTAATTGCCATCTCATTATTTATATCATTCAATAATCATTTGGTCATGGAATCAAAAGAAATAATGAGGATGAGGAATAAGAACAAGATGTGCTCTTTGACCAGTGGTAATATATTGCCAATGCCACGAGTAGGTCTCTATGTGGACTACCCAAACCTATACGCAACCATGAGGGACAAAGGATCACAACCGGATCTTGAGAAACTTCTGGCTGTTTCCCAAAGCTTGGGTAATCTCATATTTGCAAAGTACTATACAACTATTCATACGGATTTCTACAACTCTTCAATCCTGGGACTTGAAAGGATAGGCTATACAATCATTCCAAGATTCGTTCCTGATACGGACTATGGCTTGAAAAAGGACATCGACACATTCCTCGCAGTAGATGCAGTTACAGATCTCTTGGAAAACAAACTTGACATATTGATCATAGCAAGCAATGATTCTGATTTCTCACCGGTTATGAAATTAACTAGAGAAAAAGGCAAGGTTGCAGTTGCCATGGTCAGTCGTCATGATGAGGCAAAGCTTATCTCCGAATCTGCAACAGTATATATCGAGGGAGCGTGGGGTAAATCAATATGCCAAAGTGCTGAGGAAATCGAAACAGAGGTTCAAATTGCTCAGGAGGTATTTTAATGGTTAGCTGCCGTCGTTGTGGCCGTACACTAACCTATCCCAGAAGCATAAGCCATGGATGTGGGTCTTTCTGTTACTACAAGAAAGGTTGTCTACCGGTAAACAAATTAAAAGGCCTTGCTGGGCACCAAGAGGAAGGAAAATCCGGTCAATGGAAACCCCTAACACGTGCTCTGCTTATTGGAGTTGCAATGGGTGTTACTTGTGCTCTAGCGCATTTAGCATGCCTTGCCGCTACACTCATCGAAAAGCACGAATTTCTTTTCAAGGGTGCCAGTCTGCTTTATGAGGGAATTAAAAGCGGACACCCTCACGATAAGAGTTCAAGCACATTAATAACAGAGTCGGGTTCCATAGCAATTAACAGGTTCTCCAGATCAGAGAGAGATTCGGTTTCTAAATATGTGGGGAAGCAAATATCAGACTATGTTGGAAAACACAACGTACCGGAAAGAGTATCTGAGTCCATTGCCGAGGAAACAGTTAACAAAGTAATTTCGTCGGGAGGTTCAATGGTCTTTGACTGGGGTTCCAGAATTTTAATGAGGTGAATAAAGATGAACAGTGATGAAGAAAAATTTGAGAACTTTCTTAAAAATATATCTGTGATTATTTTACGCAAGATCGGTTTCTTCACTACTTATATGAAAACTCTTGCTGATGAAGTGGGAGAAGTTGAAGCAAGACTCCTTGAACCAGATATCTTAAAAACATTATCCTCCATGGATCCTCAATTTTTCGTATCCAAGAAAGAACTGGAAGCGGGAAGCATCATTGCATCAACGGAAATTGAGGATATTGACAGAAAGAAGATTGGTGAAATAATATCAGAATCACTTCACTTCTAATTTTTTTCTGATTATATTTGAGCCCAAAGAAGGTCAGTCACCATTTTCTGATTCTTCTTTGCTTTCTCTGATCTGATTGCTTCTGTTGTCTATGGATGATTTGTATTCTCTGCTTGTTGGGTTTTTAGAATCAGATCGCTGGTCATTTGGGGTTCTAGAACGGCCATGTCCCTTGCTCATAGATTCACCTCCGCTTATTTGATGTTACTTTGGTTTTAAAACTTCGCATGTTGCTTGATCGATATTATTGGTCTGATAGTTTGCAAACCTGACTGGAACGGATTGAGTTGTTACCGCAATTTTTTTAGGCTTGAAAAGGTTACAAATGAAACATGAATTCAACTGAGAAGAAGAAAGAGGAAATTCTGGTCTGGAACTCGAAAGAGAACGAAGATAAGTTCTGGAATCCGGAACTCGGTGAACTTGATGAACCTGAAGGATGGGACTTTCTTCCCTCTGGAGATATTTTTCTAACCCGCACCGTAAAGAAAATTGGTCCTTACTGGGTTCTCCTCAGACGTATGAAGAAATATACCATAACCGTGGGTCTCCTCTGTCCATCTGCAAGTATAGAGAAGGCAAAAAAGATCAGGGAGGAAACAGAATCAGAGAGGAAGATTAAACGTGTTGCCTCATCCAGATATAGGGAG
>JAJZXP010000228.1 GCA_021806345.1 Thermoplasmata archaeon
TGGCCCTTTCCCATAACGGCGAGATAGTGAACTATGAGATCTTAAGGAGTGAACTAAAGGAACAGGGAGTACCCTTTGTCACCAAGACGGATTCTGAAGTCCTTTTAAATTTCCTTGCAAAGAGTATCAGACAATGGGGAGTTAAAAATGGAATAAGACATGCAATGGAAACTCTCCAAGGTTCATACTCCTGCGTATTTATGATACAGGATACAATGTATGCCATTAGGGATCCAAAAGGTTTCAGACCCCTGATTATCGGAAAAACTGGCAGGGAGATTGTTGTTGCTTCGGAAAGTTCTGCTATTGATGTTCTGGGGGGAAAGGTTATCAGGGATGTCGAGCCTGGAGAGGTAATAGAAATTAAGAATGGAGAATTTTCAACCCTATTTCGTATCAGATCTCAAAGGATTTCCCACTGTATGTTTGAGTACGTATATTTCGCCAGACCAGACAGTGTGATAGATAATGTAGAAGTCTACAACTCAAGGTACAAAATGGGAGAAGAGCTGGCAAGAGAGGCACCAGTAGAGGCTGATGTTGTGGTACCAGTTCCAGACTCAGGAAGAACTCAAGCTTTGAGTTTTGCAAAAACAAGTGGAATAGAATACAGCGAAGGATTATTCAAGAATAGATATTCTGAAAGAACATTCATAATGCCTGGAGATGCCAATAGGGAACTAGCCGTTAAACTGAAATTAAATCCAATAAAATCAGTGATTAGTGGAAAGAGGATGGTACTTGTTGATGACAGTGTGGTGAGGGGGACAACCATGAAAAGGATAGTTACTCTTCTGAGGGAATTTGGTGCCAAGGAAGTCCACGTCAGAATAGCATCCCCGAAGATCATAGCTCCGTGTTATTATGGGGTTGATATGAAAACAAGAGACCAGTTCATCGCAATTGGCAAGAGCGATAATGAAATTTCAAAGGAAGTTGGAGCAGATTCGCTTGCTTACTTAACCATAGAAGGGTTAGTCAAGAGTATTGGAATTGAGAGGAGAGAGTTATGCCTGGGATGCTTAACAGGAGAGTACCCAACAAAAATAGAAGGAGAAAAGGAAGAGTTTCAAACTACTCTTGAAGCTGGAGAAAATTAGACAGAACGAAACTGTCAGCTTAAATTTTTAATGCTTGCCAAAAATGAGTCAATTTGGGATTGCGAAAATTCATCGTGCAATAGGTCTGCCCTAAAGCAGATTGCGAGTTTGCCTGCAAGCTTTCTAGCAGCTTTTCCTCTTTTGTCCTGACTTACCCCTGAGACGAGAGAAGACTTGAATATAATGCCATGCTTTGGCCCCCGTACCTGCTTGGTCTTGCTCATAAACAGGGCTCTTTCGGAACCGGCAATCTGAATTGCAGACGCAGAGGCAATTGCCAGTCTCTCCATTCCTGTAAAATGTGCGAGCAGTTCAACACATAGCAATGGATCTATAACTCTGGTGGAGTTTGGGAATAGAATTTTGGATTCACTTTCTATCTCTCTCCCCATATCTTCCCTAGACCTGATGAGCTTAATCCCAAGTTCGCCTATAAGCTTATGATTGGGATTTTCTGATTCTGATAGCTTTTTGAAAAATGATGGGGGTTCAAGAGTTTCTCTTTCAGGCAGTCCAAGTGAAGAGGATTTTTCGTAAAGCAGATTAATATGCTCTTCCATTGAACTGTACACCCCAAATATCTTGATCAGTTGCCAGTCCCTGCCGAGAGATAATTTTAATTTGAAATTTGCATAAAGCAGTAAAAGTTCTCTTAAGTCCGGTATTTTTTCTTCTGGATGGGTCAGTTCATTTTTAGCTTCTCCCTTCGAAATCTTCTGAAATAGACCGACCGGATCGGTTTGGAGCATGTTGTAAACTTCCAACTTCCCATTAATTCTTTTTCCGTACCAGTTATCTCTTACCATTCCTATTTCCCCTCCTTTGAGGATTTTGGAATTTGTTGGAGCTTCTCCTGTTGCCGTTTCTATTGTTGCTGTAATTTTTATTCTTGGAAGTTGTATGTAATTTTTCTCTGCGTATTGACTCGTTCCTGTTTATATTTACCCTTTTACTCTTTATTTTGGGATTCTCCTGAAGGATGTCTTGCCTGGGGGAACTTGATTTTTCTGGATCGATTAGAACCCGGTCAAGATCAACTAATTTAGTATCGGATATCTGGTTGAATGAGGCAAGCATCTTACCCGTTCCAACAAGCATTCCAGTTTCAGAAATCACCGCAACCCGGTCTCCTAAAAGTGGTTCACCGATTATGGCTTTTACGCCTCCTGGAAATATGTCCGACCCATGGGCGATATTCTTAAGCGCCGAACTTTTTACCACAACTTTGCTGAATTCCGATAGTAGAAAATTCGTCTGATAAAGGGATTCCTTAATCGGATGTTCATTTCCATTTTTGGCAACCTGTAGCTTATCACTCAACTGCTGAAGTGTGATTGCCATCCCCTCTTTGAACGGCCCGGTTGAAACTCTCCTCAGATCTGTCATATTTGCCTTGGTCCCAAGATAATATCCTATGTCGAGACACAGTGTTCTTATGTATGTGCCTGACTGGCAACGAACCTTGAAAAGTATGTCCCTTGCCCTTATTTCCAATATCTGCAGATCATAAATCCGTCTCGACCTGAGCTTCCTTGATACAGCACTCTTGATTGGGGGCAGTTGATATAATTCTCCAACAAATGACCTGAATGCATCCCTGATCTTTTCTTCATCACAATCGCCGTGAAGTTTCATGGATCCAACATATTCCTTTGGATATTCATGGGCAATATCAACCAGTCTCACCGCCTTCCCTAGTGCTACAACCAAAAGGCCAGTGGCTTGCGGGTCAAGTGTCCCAATGTGCCCAACCCTCTCTATTCCCGTCAGGGTTCTGACCCAATAATCGATTTGATGGCTTGTTGGGCCCTTTGGCTTGTCTATGCAGATAAAGCATCCTTCATCTTGGATTGGGAAAGACCAGTTTGTAGATTTTATTTGCAATTTCCTCAGCACTTCCTGTTTCAGTATTGATTACTGTATCATATATGCTTTTATCTTCCATGCGAAAGTTGAAAAATTTGAGAAATCTTAAATTTTCAGAATCTTCTCTCAGCTTCACCAGATTTCTAACATCTTCCAGGTCCTCCCTCTTCGATACTCTGGAAACACGAGTGTCAAGGGACGCATCTAAAAAAATCCTGAAGGTCTCTATTCCTGCCCGGTACGATATCCATCCTGACAGCCTTGACTCGACTATTATGCAATCGTTCTCCTTCATGAACTGTTCTATAATCTCATTGAGCTTAAAATCCAGTGTATCGTCTTTTTCTGCAAGCAGGTTTAGGTCTTCGATGGACACACCCATTTCATCTGCGAGCTTCCTGAAGAAATAACCCCCGGAATAGACCTTATAGCCCGTAAGTTTTCCTAAAATATTGGAAACAGTGGTTTTCCCACTTCCTATATGACCACTGATCGAGATTCTCATTGCACAACAGAAGAGAGTTCAGTACTCTGATATTTCTTCAACTGGTATGAAAAATCGATGTATTTGATTATCATTGTAATTAGGTACCCGACAATCATATTGGAGAGGAACGATATTATAATCCAGCTTGGGAAGAACAGTATCACTGCATTAAGATTTACATTTGATGCCCATGGAAAAGAAACGTAAGAAAATGTCAGGTGAGCAAGGAAGAAGTACAGCCATACGAATATAAGCAGTGTGAACATTGATAGAATTATCAGTGGTGTTGTGCTGCTCATTTGGACAAATTGCTGATCCATCATGCTTTCCTGCTGCATCTTTCTCAGCTTGTTTATCTTGTCTCTGTCATTTGACCTGAAGGCTTCATTTGAAGCTTTTCTGTATGCCATCTGACGATTCTGGGCCTTTCCAACCTTCAGCCAGTCTGTAAAGAAGTATCTGGGGATACCACTCACTATTCCTGTCAAAATTCCTGAGAATGCAATTGTGTATACGGGGAATCTGTAGCCAAAACCAATTAGTGGATAAAGAGCAAACTGAAATGCACTGCCAATGGCATTCCTGATGGGGGTAACATAGATTATAACTATACTGAAAATAAACATTCCAAAGTACATTCCCTGGAATTTCAGCATTTTCTTTTGCATTTCTTTCTGTCGCATATATTTCTCGTACGAGGGATCATCCGGCTTTGGTGCTGGTTGACCCGGTCTATTATTCATCATTTCGATAACCTCTCTAATATCTTCGCTGCCACTTCCTCCGCCTTTCCGGGCAGATTGGTAAGGAATGACACAGTGGCTCCTGTGTAAACTGAATAGGCTACTGCAAAGGAACGGTTAATTTCCTGATGCAGCTTTATATCTTCTACACTTTCCTCATCTCTTAATCTGGTGCCGTCATTACTTCTTCTTTTTTTGATTTCCTTTGGATCGGCCTCCAGCAGGAAAAAGGCAGAAACCTTCAGCTCTTTGAGAACCCACTCAGGTAATCCTGGAAGGAAACCTCTGGGTCCCATTATTGCCATGTGAGTGTCTATTATAACATCTTCCATTTGTCCGATTGCTGTTGCAGCCTTCTTTTGAAGGTTGATCTGCGTCTCAACGTTTAATTTTCTGATTTCATCCCTTGTTTCAACAATTTTGATATCCCTTGCCATTTCGTACATTAGAGTTCCAAAATTGATGATATCGTAGCTTGTGGATTTCTCCACAACCTGTAAAACTGTGGACTTGCCAACACCTGCGACACCAGCAATCACAATTCTCATTCATCATCCTCCAGAGAAGAATTGCCTGATGAGTGGATGCATTTCCATCATCTGTTCTTTTCCCATTGCCTCGTAGAATTGGATTACAATCCCTACAGCAAGCAGCAGTCCTGTCCCTGAAGTCTGTCCAACGGTTCCTATGAGATCTGCTGACGCCGCAAGGAGACCAACAGCAGCCCCGCTGAAGACCGTTATCACAGGTATGTACTTCTTAAGCACTCTCTCCAGCACTTTAGGATCTCTCCTGAAGCCCGGAATTTGCATTCCTGAAGATATTATTTGTTTTGCAACTGAAGCGGGTCCCATATTTGTGGTTTCAATCCAGAACTTCGCAAACAGGATACTTGCACCAGTCATAAACCCAAGGAAAACGATAATGTGGATGACCTCTTCCCATGCTGTGTGGTTGAATAACACCGTTGGACCATACACCGCTGGCTGAAGAATCGGGAAAAGCCAATCTGCTATACCATTGGGTGTGGAAAGATAGAATGCCAATCCGCCGGTTGGTGTGGATGATGAAACTCCAACTGCGCTGGCTTGGGATGCGCTTAAGTAAGACCCGAGCATTTGATTGTGACCCAGTATGGGAATGTGGGAAAGCGCTGGACTACTCCAAAACAAAAGAGTCCACATGGAGACATTGGCCAGCAAAGCGGTCGCTAGGATGACAGGTATGTTGGATGCGTAGAACAATTGCAGAGGATATCTTCCCCTGGCTCCCCTGACCCTCTCATGAGCTATGGGCAGTTCCACCTTGCTGCTCTGGAAATATGCCACTATGAAGAATATGAGCAATGTTCCAAGTAACGCTATAATGGGATTGGGTGGAGAAAATAACAACCTTGGAATTCCAAGTGAACTCTGAAGGTATGAAGCTGAACCGTATATGGAGGTGTACAGAATGTTCGGTAAAGTCCCAACTGGAGGGTTGTTCAGTGAAGGGGTCGTGGAAAGCGAGTAAGGCAGAGACGTGTTTACTGGGGCCCAGTTAAAAGCTCCGGTGAATAGCTGCTGAGATACTCCTGCGGCTATGAACAGAGATATACCCGATCCTATTCCATATTTTGAAACAAGTTCGTCCATCAGGAAGACCAGATATGATCCAAAGAATAACTGGGATACTATGATACTTTCAGAAATGAAATATCCGTAGCCTGGTGCCATATTGTTAAGTGTTGTGATCAGTGCTGGATCTGGAACGAGATATCCAAAAGCCTGTGGTATGGCTTCGACAAAAATCATTAATATTACTATGAGTTTTTGTGTTCCCTGATATATTGCCTTATCTTCAGAATTTGTAAGATCTATGTTGAAGATTTTAGCTCCGGCAAATAGCTGCATTACTATACTGGCAGTAACTATTGGCCCGATTCCCAGGTCCATCAAAGATCCTTCAGCACCTGCAAAAATAGCCCTGAATGATGCAAAAACGTCTATTGTCCTACTCTGGTCCAGTCCATACACGTAAATATTTGTCAATACAAAGTATAGTACGACCACCAGAAATGTCCACAGCAACTTATATTTGAAAGCGACGTGACCCTTTGCCTTTTTAACTGCAGGCAGCTTTGCCGTTAGATTTTCCAGACCGTACAGCTTTGATTTCTTTGGACCCTTGTAACTCAGCACCAGATAAAGAATGCCAAATAATGGAGCCAGAAGAATTCCTGCAATAGCCAGCTTGGGCAATGGCAACTTGCTAAAATACCAGAATACTCCCATGACCATGAGGTATAGAAGTATTGTTGGAATCGCGCTTGTCCTATTCCTTTCTATCTTCTTGCTCATCTGATTCTACCGATATCCCCATAACCATAAGCTTATTTATGCATCTTTCGGTTGTTTTTGGCACAATTATCTTTGATTTTACTCTGAATTCTCCCGTTGCCAAAAGTTTTGTATAACCTGCCGATTTCAGATCGACAATGGTTTCTCCCTGTTCTTCCCTTACAAATCCCTTGTTTTTTAGGGAATCCATTGACTCGGCCAGTTCTCTTAATGTTATTGGAATTTCCAATGCAGCATGCGTATGACTTTTAAACCCGTGAACTCCGAAATGATCCCTGTCGTACTTCAGTACCAGAAGTTGTCTGTGTTTTCCCAAGCCTGCAAGACCTGAGCCACCTCTCTTTCCTTTTCCCCTTCCGGATTTAAATCCTCTTCCGTATCTTCCACCTCTTTGCTTTTTAGTTCTGGTTCGCACCACTTACTTTCACCCCCGGCAATAACATTTTGAGCACAAGCTCGTTTATTTTTGGTCCCCTGTAACCCAGCGTACCCTTCTTGTTGAATTGAATCCTTATGTATTCATATCCGCCCTTAGGAGGATGCATTCTCAATACAGGAATAATATCGGGTATATCCCTGAATTTAAGTTTTCCGTCCATAATTTCCTGCGCCAGTGCGGCAAATCCGTCTAGATTCATTTTCTCCTTGAGATATTCCTCGGTTAATGACTTTCTTCCCTTCAGGAGGGCTCTTGTTTTAAGTACCTCTACCAGGGTCTCTTTGTCTATCTCCCCCCATGTAATGTAATCTTTTGCGGACTGCAGCATTCCCTGGAAAGTTTCTGACTCCTTTACAATCACCATGTGATTAATATGGTGCAAGCCCATAAGTTCTGTTGCCTTCTTGGCTGCAGGATTCATTCCTGTAGTTCCTCTAACCCTAATTACCGCCAGCACTTGAAACACTCCCCTTATATATAGGTGTACTCAGGACAATGCTTGGATTGATCCTGATTTCTATTGTCTGCCTGAGTGCCGCAAAGGTTGCTTCTGCATAGTTGACAGTTGTTTTGGTGTGTCCCTTTGCAAAACCCCAGGCATCCTCTATTCCAGCCATTCTGAGAATTGTCTTGGCCACATCTCCAGTTGCCCTTCCAACGCCCTGGGGTGAAGGTTTTATAATTACTGTTACAGACCCCACATGACCTGAGACCTGGAATGGCACTGTATGTGCCCTACCGCAACCGCATTCCCATGAACCGCATCCCCTTCTTATTTCTATGATGTTCAGTTTTGCATTATTGATGGCCTTTCTTATTGCTGGTGCAGCCTCCTTTGCCTTTCCCCTTCCCAGTCCAACGAAACCGTCTTCGTTTCCTATTACTGCTGTTATAGAATAGTTCATCCTTCTTCCGGAGTCGGTCATTCTCTGAGCCCTTTCAATGTAGATTATTTCATCCTTGATATCGGGCATTAACATGTCTACTATCTGGTATTCCCTAAGGGGAAGTTTTGTTGCCAGTGCTTCGGACATCGATTTTATTTCCCCAGAAGCCACTTTCTTTCCAAGCTCCGTCTTGGGAGCCCACTGTTCTCCTTCCATTTTACTTCACCATCTCATCTATCTTTTTCTTCAACTCTTCAACTTTCAGGGGGTTCTTTAGGTGTTTTCCCTGTATCCTGTCTTTCTTGGGAAAAATTTCCTCTGAACAGGCTACTTCCAGTCCGGAATCCACTGCGCCCTTCAACATGGCAGAAACTCTTCCTCCTCTTACCAGTTCCTGTCGTCCTGTGTCCAGTATCGCGTTTTCGAGTTCCATCGTTTGAGCCTTCTTTCCGAGCAGGTATCCTGCCAGATAACAGACCTGTGTGTTGTTTCCCTTAATTCCGACACTTTTCTCCATGACCCTTGAATTAACAGTTGCCCTTACCAGATCCCCGTCCGGATCATATTCCGTAATTTGGACGATAAATCCGCTTCTTGAAATTCTGGCTACAAGCCTTGGGGTTTCTGACTTCAGTAGACTTAGCCTCTTCCTGTAATCTGTCTGTCCTGTTCTCTTTCTTCTAAGTATTGTTGGTGTTTTCATTTCATTCACCCATCAGTCCTGCAAGTTTAATCTGTGATCTGAGCTGGGCCCTTGATTTAATGGTTCCTCCCTTGACGATCCTGTAATATTTTCTGTAAGTTGCAGAATCAATCTTCTTTTCTGCCTTCAGTGTTCGAAGTTCATCCCTGAGTGCCCTTATTGTTTTAATCCATCTTCTTTTTCTTGGAAATCTTGCATTCCTCGTTCCCCTGACTGAACCGGGTCCTCTCCTTCTTTCCTTCCCCAACTGTTTCAGTCTCTTCTTAAATCTGGCGTTTGAGTTCCCCTTTTTGGGTTTCGCCTGTATAACATGCTTTTGGATCAGGTTCCTTACATCTTCCCTTGTTGCGGCCTCCTGTACAAGCGATATGCTATCCATATCAATCCAAACCCTTGTTACACCTGATTTAAATTCATCTGATGCGATTCTTTTAGCAGTATCTAGTCTCATTTCACATCTCCCTCTTGTTTAGAACCCTTATGCCAAGTTCATCTGCCCTTTCCTGAAGCATCTCGAGTTTTTTCATACCAATGGTTGAAGAGAATCTGCAGGCTTCATTTTGAGCATTAATTGATTCAAGTTCCGCTAAATTGTGCACCAAAACTTCAGTGAACCCTGAAGGATGAAGATATCTCACGGACCTGGGACCCCTGAACCCAATGTCCACAACGGGTGGTCTTCTTGCGAGATGTTCCCTCATTTTTGAGTGATATCCTCTTGGTTTTCTGTATTCTTCACCAAACTTTTTGTATCTGAACCATTCCTGTCTTCTGAACTCAACCCTTGTTCTTGCGAGTTCCAATTTTTGCTTCAATAATTTTTTCTTTTCCTTATCCATTTTCGGTTTGATTTGTGATGACATGATTACTCAACCTCCTCTTCAATGGGGAATATGCCGTCCTGGAAAATTCTCAGATCAAACCCTCTTATCTTTGTGGCTCTTTCTATGTTTGAGCAGGTTTCTCCTATTTCCCTCTTGTCGTTTCCTGTAAGTGTTATTCTGTCTCCCTTAATGGATACCTTTGTTGCACCCAGAATTTTGGCAATCCTTGGGCTTCTCTCCCCGAGGAAATTTTCCACAACAAGTTCCTGTCCCCTTACGGACACCCTCATTGGGAAGTGAGTGTAATCAACTTTCATTGTGTAGCTGAACCCGTCGGTTACCCCTTTGAACATATTCTTGATTTCTGATGCCCATGTTCCCACTATTGCATTTGTGAATCTGTTTTCCTTGGACTTTTCTATGTCTATTGTACCTTTTCCCATCAGAACCCTAAGATAATTATTGGCAAGATTTCTTGTAACCTTTCCCAATTTTCCCTCAACCTCAAGTACTCCGTTGGCGTAGGTTGCTTTGATTCCCTTGGGAATTTTCAATTTTTCTCCTTCTTTCCAGTTAATCATTTTCCTTTCACCTAATATATATAAGCCAGTAACTTTCCTCCAAGTCCGAACTTCCTGGCCTCTACATGGCTCATTACTCCCTTCGTTGTGGTTATTATGAGAATCCCAAAGTCCTGCGCTGGAAGATATCTTGATTCGAAAGTATCCATATTCACTTTCTTAACTGAATACCTTGGCTTTATTATTCCACAGTTGTTTATGGTGCTGTTGAGTTTTATCTTGAATTTACCCCCCTGACCATCTTCAACCACCTCGAAACTTGAAATGTAGTTGTATTCCTGCATCACCTTGAGGACCCTTCCGATTATCCTCGCGGCAGGTCCCACTTCTATCTCCCTTTTCCCTATGAGGGAAGCATTCTTGATTGTGTTTATTATATCATTTAATGGATCGTGTCTCATTTTTTCACCTCAACTGAATTTCTTGAACCCTATGGATGGGGCAGTTTCCCTGAAGCACTGCCTGCACATTCTTATTCCGTAACGCCTGACCATTCCTCTTTTTCTCCCGCATCTGACGCATCCTTCTGTTCTGCCGAAATTCTTTTTTGGCCTAAGTGTTAAATTTGTCATTAGTAAATCACCTGCACATCAAATTTATCCTTCAGGAACTGCAATGTTTCATCCTTTGTGATTTTTAGTTTGGATGATAATTTTTCTTTCTTTATCTTCCTGGTGGTGTTTCTCTTTCCCCCTTTTCTTTTTAACACAACGGCAACATCCATTCCAAAAATTCCAATTTCTGGATCATATTTCATTCCCTTAAAGTCCGTGTACTCTGAAATCCCAAAGTAGGCGTTTCCGCTTTTGTCGACTGAGTAGTGCGGAAACTTATATTCCCTTGCGTATAGTGCTTCTTTCAGGAACTTTTCTGCATCGCCTTTTCGCAAGGTTACCTTTGCACCGATTGTCAGTCCTTTTCTTATGTTAAATTCTCTCACTGTTTTGCTTGATGCTGTTAAAACTGGCTTATGTTTTGTCAGCATTTCAATGACTCGGGCAGCCTTGTTTAGCCTGTCCCCTGCCTGGCCTACTCCAATATTTACCACAACTTTGTCTATGGTGATGTTATGCATCTGATTGTCTGCACTCATTGGTTTTCACCTCCCTGAGCCTGCTCTGTATGGAACTTCAGGTGCCCAATTGGAAATACATATTCCTCAATGGTTGCAAATCCCTCTTCCATCGAAACTAGGTTCGATCTTGACGATTTGCTCACTTCCACACTCTTTATCGTTGAAAATGAACCTACGTGATTTCCCCCCGTAAGAAAAACCTTAGAACCTGATTGCAGTTTGATTGTTCCTTCCATGCTGTTTTTCTTTACATTAAACAGTACAACGTCTCCTGTCTCAAGGTTCTTGTTTTCGGTTATGAAATTATATCCATCATGGAAACTTATCATTGTTTTGCCGCCCTTCTCAGTTTTCTTGTCAACCACTTTTCTGGGCTTAATCTCATTGTTTTCTTCTGTAGTTTCCACCGGTACGAGCCTTCCCAACTTATCGTAAAGGATCCTGTATGAAGTTTTCATTCCATCTACAGTTACCAGATCCATGAATCCCACCGGGTATTTTTTCTCCTTTACTACTTTCCCATCAACTTTTACATGCTTGTTTATCAGTATTCTTGCAATCTCTCTTTCCTTGCCCCCGACCTTAAGGTAGTCCCTTAATATATGCAACATGGGAACAGACTGATCCTTTTTATGTGGGCCAGGGTTTGATGTTGCCCCCCAGAAATAGGATTTTCTTGGGATCTTGACGGACCTGGGAATCATTTGCCTCTTAGTTTTGTTTATCATCTTCTTCCTCCTCTTCTTCCTCATCACTTTCATCGGATTCAGGCTCAGCCTCATCTTCCGGAGAATCTGCACTTTCCTTCGGTTCTTCTTCACTTTCAGGTTCCGTTGATCCTTCATCTATGGGCTGAATTTCAGTAGGTTCGCTTTCCACAGGTTCCTCCGTCTTTGCCGAGAACTGCTCAAGTTCCTCCTGATTTACCTCCACATGCTTTAGTGCTGCCATTTTTCTTATTCTCTCTACTCTCTCCTCCATTGAAAGATCCAGTTTTGTAATCTCAATTTTTTCTGGGTTTATTGGGAATTCCTTTTCCTTGCCATCAGCCTTTGCTATGTTCAATCCTTCTATGATAACTGTTGAGTGCCTGTGATCAACACTGGATATCTTACCGCCTTCCCCTCTTCGTGTTCCCTTAACAACCTTGACTACGTCACCCTTTATTATGGGAAATTGCCTGATTCCCAACTTTCTTCTCAGATCTTTTTCCAGTGTTACCTTTACCTTGTTATGATTCATTCTTTTCACCTTAAACAATGGTTGAGGCTATTGCTGCTATCCTTGGCCATCTTTCTGCAGCCTCCCGAGCAACCGGCCCTTTTATTTCCGAACCTCTAACCTCTCCGTCCGGAGTCACAAGAACTGCAGCATTTTCCTCGAAGGAAATAAGAGACCCATCAGCTCTTCTGTAAGGTCTTTTCTGCCTTATCACAACAGCATAAACTACCTTGCTTCTAACATCAGGTCCACCCTTCTTGACGCTTGCTATGAACATGTCCCCTACTCCTGCGGCTGGAACTCTCCTTGCGACACCGTGCCAAGCTTTAACGTCAATTAAGCTTACTATTTTTGCACCGCTATTGTCAGCACATACCATTCTGGCCCCAAGCGGTAGTCCTCTTGATTGTCTGCCTCCAATCCCCTTCATTGATTCACCTTCCCTACTACTACGTGAGATATCGTTTTGGCAAGTTTCCTGCATTCTGTAAATATTACTGTATCGTTCGTTTCAACTTCTATGCATGGCGGTAAATGTACATGGTACCTGGATACAGTCTTGATGTACCTCTGGTATTTCTTATTGAATTTTCTGAACTCTTTCTCTACCACTACACTGTTTACCATTCCCTTGGACACTACTCTCCCAGTTGTCGTCCTTCCCCTCACACTCAAGTCAGAGTGATATGGGCACTTCTTATCTTCACATTCCTTTTCCGGCGGATTGATATCCAATCCAATGTTCCTTGCCATTTATTCCATCCTCCTAATGTTTCGGCTTATTTTTCTAATATCCTTTAGCCTGTTTTCTGGTTTGAAACAGGTAATTTTCCCGTTGATTGTCACTTCTTCTTCCCTTATTTTCAATTTGAAAATGCACTGGGATTTCGGGATCGTAATGGTCCTTTCTCCATTCTTAATTGAAAAGGTGTTTTTCGTCTCCTTCACAACTTTTCCAGAAATACCTTTTAATGTTGGATTTGTAGATGATTCTACGCGTATTTCCCTTCCGAGATATTCCTCTCCGTAAATTTCCATTGTATTCATCCCAGCACCTCAGTTTTGAACCCAATGCTCTCCAAGTACTTTCTTACCGTATCCCTGTGATCTCCCTGCAGTTCGATGGTTCTTCCGTCCTTTACCGTGCCTCCAGAAGCAACCTTCCTTTTGAGCTGTTTTGCAATTTCGTCAAGATTTTCCATCTTTGGATCTATTCCATCAATAATGGTAACATTCTTTCCGTATCTCCTCTTATCGACTGTTATCCTGACAGCCATTGTATCTCTGGTAAATCCATCCCATGGCTGCAACTCCTTAGGAATTCCGGTAAAGTTCTTATCCTTCATTTTTTAAGTTCCTCCTCGTGTTCCACCTTCTTAACCCTAGCTAACTGCTTTCTGATTGATTTTATCAGTCCTGGGTTAAGAGGTGACCCTCCCATTGCCACACTGGCTCTCTGCCTTAGGAGGTTTTCCTTGAGTTCCTTTACTCTTTCATCCCTCTCCTGTTTACTCATTTTTCTCAATTCCCTTGCTTTCAGCTCCGGCATTTGGATTTTTCACCTCCTTTGGAAGATTTGTCTTGTTTACTACTATGTCATCTGGAAGTCTGTACTCATTGTTTAAAAGCCTTACAGATACGCCAATTATGCCCAATTTCAATTTTGCTGTTGAATATCCGTATTCAATGCCTGTTCTCGCAGGTTCCCCTGAATATTTAATTGAACCGTAGAAAAACTTCTGGCTTCTTGCTCTCTCTCCTGAAATTTTTCCCCCTATCTTGATCATAACGCCCCTGGCATTATTTTCAATTATTCTCCTAAGCGCTGTATTCCCAGCTTTCCTGTATGCCCATCCCTTTTCCAGAGACATTGCTATCTTTTTTGCAACTATTTGAGCGTTTAAGTCTGGGTTTTTTACCTCTTTAACCTCAATTCTTGGACCTTCCAGTTTGTACTTGGTTCTCAGAGTATCCTCTATTTCCTGAACTTTAGATCCTCTCCTGCCAATGACAAGCCCGGGTTTGTTTACAATTAGTTGGATGGATGTATCAAGAAGATTCCTCTTCATCTCTATCCCACCAAAACCTGCAGAATCTGTCTCCTTCCTTACGTATTCTGAAACGAGTAATCTTCTTATATTTTCATTGATGAATTTTCTTTCCTTCATTCCTGAGCCACCTCTTCTACCACAACTGCCAGATGAACCATATCCCTGTTGTTTGCCCCTGCTCTTCCATAGGCTTTAGGCATATATCTCTTCAGCATTCCTCCCTTGTTTGCAGTTATTAAGCTGATTTTAAGAGAGTCTGTATCCAGTCCCTTGAATTCCGCATTTGCCTTCACGTTTTCAATTAGAGTAAGGAATTGCTTAACAGCCCGAATTGGGTATCTTCCAGGTCCACTCCCCTTTTTGTGTGAAACTGAGTCCAGATATCTGAAGTATCTGATTGGCCTCTTCTTCTCCATTACATCGTTAAGCAAATTCTCTGCTTTTTCTAATTCCATTCCCTTCAGGTTATGTGCTATGTTGACTGCATCCTTCAGTGAAATGTTGCAATTCCTCCTTAGGGACTTTGCTGTTTTTTCTCCTGTTTCCTTTAATGAATATCCTTTCATTTTACATCACTTCAAAGGCATGAATTTAGACGATCTTGTAGCTCCCACTCCTGGTCCGGAATGTTTAACATCCTTTCTTGTAAGTGCAAATTCTCCCAGATAATGCCCTATCATTTCTGCTTTAATTTCGAATTTTGTGAAGCCATTACCGTTGTGCACATTTACTATTTTACCCACATATTTTGGTAATATGATTAAGTCTCTGACATGGGTTCTAATTTCCTTCTTGGAAAGAAGCAGTCTTCTTTCTGCTATCTTCTGATCGGAGCCCTTTTCCCTCTTCATGCTCCTTCGCACTCTTGCTGGAAGTATCTCCATTAACTTTTCCCTGTCCATTGCAACGAGTTCTTCCAGAGAGTATCCCTTAAATTTGAACTCCTTTGTTCTCCCCATTGCCACTTTCTGTGATTTTCTGCTTCTCCTTCTTATGGATTTAGCTGATGCCTGTCTGTTTGTGGTCATTTAACCTTCCTCTTTTTTGGTGAAAGCCTTCCTACTTTCCTTCCGGGTGGCGTTCCTCTTGCCACTGTGCTTGGCCTACCGACATGCTGGTGGTTACCTCCTCCATGGGGATGGTTGATTGCATTCATTGCCACACCCCTAACTGATATTGCTTTCTTTGCCTTGCTCTGCAGATAGTGTATGTGTGTTCCTGCTTTCAGTATGGGTATGTCCTTTGCTCCAGTTCCGGCAACTGTTCCCATTGTTGCTCTGCACTGCGGATTTAGATTTTTAATAGACCCTGATGGCAGTTTTACGGTGACATATTCCCCATGGCTGATAACCTGTGAGTATGAACCCGCAGTCCTGCATAGCTTTCCTCCATCTCCCGGTACAGTTTCAATATTGTGAATAAATGCTCCGTCTGGAATGTAACCAAGAAACGTTGAGTCCCCAAGCCTCGGATTTTCTCCCTTTCCAACTCTTACTACCTGATTGACGTATGCTCCGTTAAATGCAATTTGGTATTGATCTTTCTTGTCTCCTCCATCAAGCAACAAAACTGGAGAGTTTCTCCCCGGCGCGTGGATGATATCCTTTATTTTGTATTCTCCCTGAAGAGGAATCTTCATAGGGCTCACATGTTTATGACTTGGGCTTCTGTATACCAAGCCCCCTTTTCCCCTTCTTTGCGGTATGATTAATTTACCCATTTTTTCACCTCAATATATACCTATCCTTTCTCCTATTTCTTCCGCATTAACATCCTTGGCAATCTTTATCACGGCCTTCTTTCCCCTTTTTGTATAGAGTACATTGACTTTCTCTACCTTGATGTTAAATTGTTTCTCAACCTCTTCCTTAATTTGCTTTTTGGTTGCCTTTCTAACAACCATAAACGTCAATTTGTTCTCAGTTTGACTCTGAATCATTGTTTTTTCTGTAGCAGCTGGAGATATTATCACATCTTCCATTACTGTTCACCCCCTATTTTCCTGACTGAACTTTCCGTAAAGATAGTCAGTCTTCCGCCTACTCCGCCCGGTGCGAGTTTAGAAATGGGAATATTCTTGCTGTGTGACACATCCACCCCAGGAAGCGATTTAAAGGCTTTCATTGAGTCCGGGCTATCTGTTACAATGAGAATACTCTTTGGAGTCCTGTATGTTCTATTTCTCATTGTTCCCCTTCCTGACCTTATTTTTGTTTTTTCCTTGGCTCTCTCGATATCTTCCCAGAGGCCCATCGATTCAAGAAAATTCTTGGCTTCTCTTGTCTTTTCGATTTTGTTTATCTCGTCATCAACAACTATTGGAAATGATAATTCTTTCCCAAACTTATGTCCCCTTGCCTTTACAACATCTGACTTTGCGCACAGGGAGATTGCAGTTTTCCAGGCTGAAATTTTTTCTTTTTTGTTAATACTGAGAGCCATAACCTTGTTTGACCTTGGAGAATGAGGGCTTCTTCCTCCCTTCGTGCTTCCAAGCAGTACTGCTCTTGAACTTCCAGAGACCCTTGGCATTCTCGAGATGCCCATTCCAGGCCCAGATGTATGCCCCACCCTTCTTAGGCCTGCATTTGGAGAGGCCCCGTAGGATCTTCTGTTACTCAAACTTATAACTCTGAATGCCTTTTGGAGAAGGTCCAACCTTAATTCGGATTCAAAGACTTCAGGAAGTTCAATCTCTCCCTTCACTTCTCCGTTTAAATCATATATTGAAGTTTTCATTTCTAATCACCCTGCTTCGATTCTCTTGATATGTATGCAATTTCAAGATTTTCCACAGATTTACTTTTCTGCCTTGCCGGATCTCTGAACTTTACTAGTCTTTTAATTGGGCCGGGAACTGACCCGTGAATAAGGACATAATTTGTCCTTACAAGTCCATAATTGACAAACCCTCCCTTAACATTGATGTCATCCTGACCGTTACTTTGAGCGTATTTCAGTACTCTCATGTTTACTTGGGTTCTTTGATGGGATCCCATCTGCCCTGCCTGTGGCACCTGCCAACGAATCCAGTCTGGATGCCACGGACCGAGTGTTCCAATCATTCTCCTGTGGTTCCTGTTCTTTGTTGGTAGCAGTTTAACACCGAATCTTTCGACGTGACCGGTAAATCCCTTTCCCTTTGTTACTGAAATCACATCCACGAAATTTCCAGGTTTTGAAAAATCTGTAAACTCTATTTCCTTTCCCAGGTGATCTTCAGCGTATTTCATTCTTCCATCTATGTTTGAACCGCCTATTCTTGCCTCATAGACATCTGGAACCTTCTTTGGTACTCCAGTTATTTTCCATGGCTGAAGCATCAGCATCACTCTCACTTCAGTGATTTCCTTTGGTACTTGATTTTCCTTTCTATTTTTTGGTTCTGTAATGACAGAGAATAACTCCTTATCCAGGTTCTCTGCCCACTTTTCATATATTACCTTTAACCCGTCTTCTGTTTCAGTATAACCCCTGATGCAAACTATTTTTGCAGGAGGTACTTCAACCACTGTGGCCGCAGCCATAATATTTCGTCCAGCAGTTGTACTACTCTTTCTATAGTCAACCATTTCTATGTGTGTCATTCCTACCTTGTAGCCTGCGAAGGACTGTATCTTTGCGTTTCCCTCAATTTCAGGCCAACTTCTAATGGTAGACTTCAGACTTGGCTTGCGCTTCCTGTGGTAATATCCGATAGACCCTCTTCTAGGATTGTGTGGTGTTGCCATATATTTTTCACCTTACCGTTACACCTGTATCGCATCAAGAAATATTGGTGCTTAACCGTGGATACTAATGCATTGCCACCAGTGTATGGTTTTTCTCTCAGATAGTATTTAACCGTATTTAAACATTTATTAACGTTCTCAGGGAATGTAGTATTCCCCCTTTTTACTAACTAAATTTTACTATGATATAGAATGATTGCCTCCGATTTCATCTTGAACTATTGATTCCCTTTCCTGTTTTTATTGGTTTCTAATTCTGATGGGATGTACAGATCTGTATAATAAAATATCAGTAATACAAAATGGCACACCAGCCATATAGTTTATTTGCGAACCGGTGTAATGCGATCGTTTATACATGTAAATCCTTATTCAGCTCTTTGCAGATTTCCTCTGTTTTTTTAATCAAGACTCCTTTAATTTCTAGATTTTTGTTGACTTCATTTATTATTTTCAACCCATCCTTATTATTTAGAAAAGAAGTGGTGTGAGCATCACCTGCAACGATTACTCTGAATTTCAGTCCAACAGCTTCCGCAGCTGTAGCCTGAATGCAGTTCTCGCTTTCCATCCCACATATGATGAGTTTATCTATTCCTTCCCCTCTCAGCATCAATTCAAGATCTGTTTCCCTGAACGAATTTGGATATTCCTTGTGGATCACAGTTTCAGAATCTATCGAGAGAAATTGGTCGCATATTGTCCATGGCTCTGTGGCGGGATTGAGATTTCCCCTTTCCGGAGGCTCGCAGTGCTGTATCATAAACACCTTGTATCCATTTTCCCTTGCGCTTTCAAGTATTTTTCTTATATTATGGGAAACCTCTTCAACTCTAAACGGCAATGGTTCAGTTTCGAATAATCCTTTTTGTAAATCTATGCCCAGAACTGCAGTCGTTTTCATAAAAGTCTTCATAATTACTTAATTATTAAGGATTGTCTGTTTTATTCAAAGTATAGAAAATCAACTCAGGGAAGCAAGATAAGTGCCTATATCTGTGGTTTTCCCGTGAAGATTGAGATTTACCTGACATATTGGACAGGCTGTAATTATTTTTTTAGCACCAGTATCCTTTAACTGTTCCATTCTATTTTTGGAGATTTTTACTGCAAGATTGTTAAAAAGTAACTCATTCGGACCACCGCAGCACATTGTCTTCTTTCCTGACCTTGGGGGCATCACAAGATTGCCTGTGTACTCAACGATGTCCAAGGGTTTATTGTATTCTGGATTTCTTAACACTAAATGGCAGGGCTCATGGAAAGTGACTGTCTCCTCCGATTTATGAAACTTCTCAGTATCTACAAGATCAAGGTAGTACACTACATCAAATGGAAAGACTCCTATTTCTATGGGTATAACTCTTTTGAAAAGATCGTAGGTGTGCGGATCAATTACTACGATTTTCTTAATAGATTCTGATTTAAAATAATCAACCAGGAACGACACATACTCCTTGAATTCTGTTTTGTATCCGAGATCATGAAGGAATGTTCCAGGATATGGTTCTTCTGACCGAAGATATTTAAGCTTTATACCACTTTTTTTGAGAAGTGCATAGATGTTCTTTAGATTGTTTTCCATCAGCCTTTGGGTTTCCCCGTTCTTCATCAATTTGAAGCCGTATGAGACATAGGGCCTCTTAGCTACTGCGCCCGCCATGAAATTTGACATTTTCCTGCCTAGCCATTTCTCGATTTTACCCAACCCTTCAGTGTAGGCCATCAACTGATACATATTGCCTGTGTAAAACAGTGTATCTGATGAATCATCGAATTCAAGCCCCTCTGCCCATGAATCCAATTTATGTCTGATTCCAAGTGGATTTTTGTATTTCATCGTCAGCGAAACGATCATTTTGGCGATCCCTTTCCCATCAATTTTCTTGAAAACATCGTTTGACGTAATGATCTCCCTCCCAAGCTGGCTAACCTCTCCTGCATTCACTCCTGCAGGACATACCTGAAGGCAGGCAAAACAGTCAAGACACGAATAGAAGGAGTTAAACGGTTCAATGGTTAATTCTTTTTTAAGTTTCATCTCATCCAGCAATTTCTTTCCTATGTCCACCCTTCCCCTGGCTCCAATGGAAGAAATGAATCCAGAAGCTGGTAGAGTCGGGCATACTGACTCACAAAACCCACAGTTGATGCAGCTTTCTGTCTCCTTCTGCATTTTGTCCAATAATTCCATCGTGAGTTGTGAATACTCAGTCAAAAATCTTCCCTCTGTTAAGTATTCCGTTCTTGTCAAATTGGCCCTTAATTCCCTTCATCAGATCCACTAAAGCCATTGAATTTCTTGCCTCTAACTCCATCAGCAGCAATTCCTTCTTTTCCAGTCCAATGCCGTGCTCAGCTGAAACTGATCCGAGATTTTCAATTGCAATACTCGCTAATTTAATCTGGAATTTGTTAACTCTTTCCATGTGGTCTCTGTTGGCCAGATCGGCGAATATATTTGCGTGTATGTTTCCATCACCAATGTGCCCGAAAAGCAGGCATTTAAGCTTCAGATCATGCAGTGATTGAGTTGCTTCCCTTATTGCTTTTGACAGATGAGATGGAGGGACTACAACATCACCTATGACAATATATTCCTCTTTCGAGTCCCTTAGGCCCAGTGATGATGAATAGAGCCCTTTTCTTGCCTCATACATTTTCTCCATTTCTTTCTTATCCCTGGTAATCCTCAATTCTATGGGATTGAATTTGTTTATAATTTCTGCAGCTTTATTTAATATTCTATCTATGGATTCCCTGGTTGAAGCCATATCTACCATTAGCAGATACTGGGAACCTTCTGGATATTCCAGTCCCTTTGCTTTCTTCACAGATTGCAATGATAGTTCATCCATGAACTCTGCTATGTATGGGATCAGTCCATTTTTCTTCAATTCGGTAACCGAATTGCACATACTTTCCAGATCTTGGAAATATGACAGTATCCTCCCGACCTCTTCGGGAATGGGCCATATCTTCAGATAAGCCTTGGTCACGATTGCCAGTGTGCCCTCATTTCCTGCCATTAAGGCTGTCAAGTCATATCCCTTGGTTCTCTTCAGTGTCCTTCCCCCGACTTCAACAATTGTTCCATCCGCAAGCACCAGTTCTAAACCGAGAATCCATTCCTTTGTTGTTCCATAACTGCAGGCCCTTAATCCTCCTGCATTGGTTGATATACTGCCTCCAACAGTTGCAGCCATTGAACTAGCCGGGTCTGGAGGGTAAAAGAAATTGGATTTTGCCAGATGCCTGTTCAGATCATCCAGTTTTACACCGGGTTCGGCTACAACATATCCATCTTCCGTCCTTGTTTCTAGAATATTGTTCATTGCCGCCAGACTTAACACAATAGTGTTTCCCTGAGGAACAGATGAACCTGTAAGCGATGAGCCTCCTGATCTGAGTGTTACACCAATATTGTTTTGATTGCAGAAGCTCAGTAGAGAACTGACCTGATCTGTGTCTTCTGCTATGGCAACAGCCAGGGGGAGTTCTCCTTCAAAAAATGATGCATCCTTTAGGTATGGGATAAGATCTGTTTTTTCTGTTAATAATATACCTTTGAAAATTTTCTTAATGTCACTTATGACTGACATGGAAATGCAAAGACTTACTGAGTAATTTAACTTTGCATGTGCTTATTCTTTTCTAATGCTCTATTAAAACCTGAGAGACCGGGAAAAATGATTAGCTCTAAAATTGTTTAGTGAATTGGTATCCTATTCCGGGATTTTTATTGGCGTAGATTGGGATGGAAATTGCAAGAGCATCTCTCAGTTTTGTAATTCGTCCAATTTTGGTGAATCATTTCAACAAACTGTGAATCATTATTGTTTGAATGACCAAATTTAATCTTACATATATTGTTGCTAATATGGATAATTCATGCATTAACTTGCGAAATACAAGAAGGAGTCCAGTTTGGATTTCTGGAGCACACTTCTACTCCTAAAGTAAAATAATATGAGTAGTTTCCCTTAAGTTGCATATCGTAGCAGAATATTACTGTAGTGCACGAATTCGAGAAGAAAAGAATACAACTGTAAGTTACTGATATATTTAGAAAATTCTCACTATTCCCTCTCGTTTAAATGGGGTGCAAAGTAAGATCTTGATTTGATGTTAGATTTAATTTATAATATTCTCAATGGTTTCTGTATTCAGTTGCGATAAATGTGGAACAATCAACTTCCCTAATTGGTGGGTAAAACTGCGGCTCAGTTTCAAAGGAAAAGCTTAGTGCCAATACGATCAGTACTGAAATTATTGCTATTATTTTTTTTGTGGTTTCTTAATAATTCACTCATATTTGTTGCCATACATATTACTCCCGTTTAATATTATAGCTATTTCCACTTGGCAAGGCATTTCCATTTATGGTTTGAAGCAATTTAGCCATTCCTCTATGGTACTCATATAGATTGTAAGATACTCCCAATTGAGCGTAAAAAGCAAACGAACTATTCTTTTCAATTATTTGGCATGTGTGATCATTGTTTATGTTTGCTGACATACTCTCCATCCCAAGGGATTGGAGGTTCTAAGGTCGCTGTCGTTCATAGCGTTGCCTCTTTGTGGGTATCAGTGCTCCCCTTGCATACATCCCTGTCTATATGCAATCGATCTATGCCTT
>JAJZXP010000321.1 GCA_021806345.1 Thermoplasmata archaeon
AGCCAATTCAGCCACTTTTTCGTTTTTCTCTTTCTGCATCTCGTCTATCTTCTGCTGCAGTTCTGAGGATTTTATTCCGTTACCTATTAGATTTACAATAGTCCAGGCCACCTCATTAACAACCTCCGGAGCATTGACACTCTTCAGAGATTTTCCGATTTCTATCAGCGTGTCCATTTGCATTCCAGTAAATTTGATAATTGACGCCATGACTGCAGCACCCTTTATGTCAGCGAGCTCAAGGCCGTTTTCACGCTTGAATTTTCCAATATCCGTGAGTTCGTCGATATAAGGAAGAGTCTCCTTGTATATCCCTATGTCACCATTCTTGAATTCCTGTATCCATCGCTGAACAGTGCTCTTTGGTACACCAGTGGATTTTTCTATCTCTGAATAACTATCTCCCTTGAGATACGAAGTAAAAACCTTTTTGAACTGATTCAGATTCATATTTATCTGACAACAATTATGTATATCCCTTATTTTATGTTTTTCATAAACGAACCCATAATTCCTACATTCGCCCCAAGAAACTCAAAAATCCTTTCTGTACATCCCATGTTTTTTCCAGTTTTCGATTAGAATTTCGAGGAGATGCAAGGTCATATAGGATACATGGTCTCATATACGGGGGATCATGGATATGAGATTTTAATATGTACAAATAGGTCGCTCATGGGTCGATGGGTGTGGTCAATGGTACGATCGATGGTACGGGAATGGGTCGGATCATGGGTCGATAAAAATGAAAAACGGGTCGATGCATTATTTTGAAAATTTACATGATCGCTGAATGAAACAAACCGTTCAATGGGAGAAAGTAAAAGTTTTCAATTTCAGAGGGAAGAAGGTTTGGGACTTCAACTATGGATATCTCTCAATGTCTTTTCTCACCATAATATCGACGAGATCCTTGAACATCGTCGTAGGTTTCCACCCAAGTTTCTCTTTCGCCTTCGTGTAATCTGCTCTGTAGTTGTCAGATTCCAAAGGCCTGAAGAATTCTCTACTGACCTTTACCAGAGTTCTACCCTCATCTGATATGCCGACCTCATTAACGCCACTTCCTTTCCATTGTATATCCATGCCTATAGAATGGAACGCAGCCTCAGCGAAATCTCTCACCGTGTGCGATTCACCTGTGCCCATTACGAAATCGTCAGGTAGATCCTGTTGAAGCATCATCCACATCCCCTCTACATAATCCTTAGCATATCCCCAGTCCTTTACAGCGGAGAGGTTGCCCAACACTATAGGTTCCTTTGAGCCATGATATATCTTGGCAACTGATTTTGATATCTTCCTGGTCACAAACTCAGGTCCGCGAACCTCTGATTCGTGGTTGAATAGTATGCCGTTCGACATGAACAATTTGTATGCTTCCCTGTATGTTCTCACTGTCCATATACCGGCGAGCTTCGATACTGCATATGGACTTCTGGGAAAGAATGGTGTCATTTCATTCTGCGGGGTTTCCTTTGGCTGCCCGAACAGTTCTGACGTAGCGGCGAAATACATTTTTGTATCGGGAGATGAATCCTTTACGGCATTGCAGACATTAAGGGTACCTCCAATATTGGCATCGTATGTAGAGAGAGCGTTCTGAAAACTGTAACCAACAAAACTCTGCGCAGCCAGATGATATAGCTCTTCTGGTTTCTCCTTCTGAAGAAGATTTGAGAGAAAATTCCCATCTGTGATATCACCATAATGAATGAAGATCTGTTTTCTAATATCCTCCGGTAGGAGATCTACATTGCCCTGCGTCATCGAGCTATTCCGGCGCAAAATGCCATGTACCTCATATCCCTTCAACAGAAGAAGCTGAGAAAGAAAATACCCGTCCTGACCTGAAATGCCAGTGATGATTGCTTTCATGTTAAGGGGGAATTGAAAGGAATATATATTATGATTTCACAGGAACTTATTTATTGCGGTGATCATCAGCTATTTCTTTGATCAGCTTCTCCCATGATTCCGCTGTCTTGTCCCAGGAATACTTCTTTGCGACTTCGACAGAGGTCGACCACCATTTTCTGGGATGTCTCAGAATCTCCAATGCAGCTTCACTCATTGCATTTCTGTTGCCATTCTCAACAGTTATGCCGTTTAAACCGTTTTCCACGCTTTCAGACACGCCTGGTACTTTGAATGCAACAGTTGGTGTGCCGGCCGAAGCTGCTTCAATTATGGAGATACCCCAGCCCTCGGTAACCGAGGAGTGAATATTTAACCATGAGGATGCGACAATCTTTGCTACTTCACCATCGGAGATTTTACCTGTAAATGTTACATTTTCTTTTAAGTTCAGTTTCTCGCACAACATTTCAAGGCCTCGCTTGGAGGGCCCATCACCAATCAATGTAAGCTTAAGATCAGTAATTATATCCCCGTGTTCTCTTAGGAGATACAGTGACTCTTTTGGTCTTTTATATGGGCGCATTCCGCCGAAGTATACAATTGACGGATATTCAGTCTTTATTGTTGGATGGAACAACTCACTATTTACACCCGGATGTATAATGCAGATATTTTTTGATTTTATGCCCAAACTTTCTAGATCAGCAAGTGATGTATTTGAAATGGTTACGAAATGTGACTTATTGTAGATTATGAAATACAATCTCCCCAAAGTAGTTATAGAATACGCCAGTAGCCTTTCAACCTGTCCTGGAAGTGACATCGCGTGAAGATGCAGAAATGAAACTATGGTCTTATTTCTCAACAGGACTGGGAATACCTAGGGCACCGCATGTCCTAGGTCATTTACAACCACGTCGTAATGATACTTTAATAAAAAAACAGGAATAGCTAAGAGTGGACCGATGTTTTCGCCAAAGCGATGAATTTCAATTCCATGCAAATTTCCCATAGATTTGCAGCCTTTCCAGCCACCAGTGACTAGGGTGATTTGATGGCCAATCTTACAGAGCCTTGTGCATAACTCATAGATTGTCCTCTCAGCACCTCCAGCTCTCGGGTTTAAAGGATCACGATGTGCAAGCCATAGAATTCTCACATAGTGTAATAGCTCAAGTAACTATAAACTATTTTTGGATGTTTAGTTAAGCTCGCCAAGCAGAGATATCAAAATCTGTCAATCTGCACTTACAGGGGAGTTGAGAATTTGAAGGTGAGTTTTCTCCCTCTAAGTTTCGTTCTCATCTATAGAACCAAGGAGAACGGTCTTCTTCACAGGCTTCTTTTTCTTCTTGTCCCATATGCCCTTTGCAACATACAGGTAATAGTTTCCTCCTATGATCTTCAGCCAAGCTTCTTTCCCTGTTCGCTTTTCATCTTAAGGTATGTGTTCTTAACTGCATCTGGGGCATTATCGATCATGGACATATGTTTAGTATTTGGGTTGATACTATTAACGTATTTCCACTGAAGATGGCTAGAATAAAGGGCCGGAAGAATACGTATGGATCGAAATGAAAAATGACCAAATACCATCTCATTCCCTATATCACGGGTTCAGCTGATTAAAAAAAATATGGGTTAATGTGAAAGAGTTCAGGTCAATAGAAAACCGTATGCAATAACTTTAATATTAGAAACACGATTATTACGAGATGGATGAAGTTAACCCAGGGGGAAGTCTTGGAGATTTTATAAGACCTGAATTTAAATCTCTATCTGATTTGAATAACTTTTTAAAGACAAGCGCCGGAGACTTGTACACGAGTAATTTTTTCTTTCTCGACAAAATTCGTGATTCCTACATAGCCGACTTGGGTTGTGGCTACGGATACAATACAATAGCACTTTCCCCGTATGTCAAAAAAATAGATGCTTTTGATGTTGATAAGGATGCAGTTGCTTTTGCAAACAATAAGTTGAAACAACTGTTACAAGACCAGAATTGTTGTTTTACCGTTTTTGATGGTTATAATACAATGAAGGATAGTATGTCTTACGATGCAGTCCTTTCATTTGAAGTTATAGAACATGTTCCGCTACCCAAATTATATCTAAACGAAGCGTTTAGAATACTAAAAAATGGAGGGAAGATATATATGTCAACCCCAAATGGTCTGATAGCAAACAAGAATAATTGCATCATTAAGTATCACGCTAGAGAACATTTAACTGAGTATTTCCCTTTAGAAATCCAAAATATGTTAAGTCAGGCAGGTTTTGTTGTTGACCAGTTTTACGCAAAGTTGAATAAATCGAGCGATTTCAAGAGAAATCCCAACAAAAATGCTTTAAGACGCCTAAAAATAAAAGTTATCTGCACTTTGAAAACGAATTATTATACTTATAAACTTCTAAAAAAGATCTTTGGCGTTTTTAAAAGAAAACATCGCGATTCAGATAATTATGAAAATTATACATTCAAAAAAGTACAACCATCGGAAATCACAGCACAAAATTGTGACGTTATTCTCGTTGAAGCTCGTAAAGTATGATAATATCAA
>JAJZXP010000428.1 GCA_021806345.1 Thermoplasmata archaeon
AGAGGTTTTTCTGAGTCAGGGCCATACCTCACTCACGGCATTACAGCATTATATTAATTTGCCTTTCACGGAAGAAGATGAACTGAAAATGAAAGAATGGACGGAGGGGTGGAGATGAGACCCGGAATAAACGTAATGATGCCCCCGAATTTTCATGATAAATTAGTAGAATACTTGGAAAATATCAGAAAAAAGAAGAACGAATATGATAAAAGAAGCTATATTGAAAGCAAGCTGATGATAGAAATCCTTGGCATTAAGCCTGAGTTTATTGATTTTGAAAAAGATCACGTAGACCTATATTTTGCTGGCGTCCTCTTGGAGACAAAAAGCGAGATAACGAATGGCCATATACTAAAGGGTCTATCAGAAATACAGGAATATCTGAAAAGAAGACCAAATACTGCCGAGGCAGTTATAACAGATGGTATAACTTTTTACATATATGAAGATCTAAATATATTCGGTACGAAAGCGACTCCTGAACAACTTTATAAAAACCTTAAGTGTGAGAAATTTATAATTAACTCTTCTACCAATAACTCGAAATATAAAAATGTAGATGCCAATATATTTCAAAAGTTATATTTAATCTTCTACCCAAGACTCAGATTCAAAGAAATAGAAGAAGACACAATAGCACCAAGATTGATAAAACTGGTAGACAGTTTGAGCGGAAAAATAAATAAAGTAAACGACACTAAATTCAAAGCCTGGAGGAACTTCCTCTCAGTTGCAATAGGGAATTCAAGCAATGAAACCAATGAAGATCTTTACAGGAGATACGTTGTCCTGTACTACGTTACAACACTGATGGTTGCCAAGGTTATGCAAATCGGAGGCAACATATCGGATCTTATCTCTCCTGCGGCCTATGTTTCAAAGGGTATACTTAATTTTATTGAGGGGGATTCTCTTTTCTCAATTCTTGATGAGAAAAGCGATGTGATCAGGGAAATTGATGATGAACTCTCCCTTTATGAGTTTACTAGTACGAAAAGCGTATCCACAGAAGTTTTTAGACTGCTTTATGAGCACCTGATTAGTCCATCAGAGAGGCACGATCTCGGCGAATTCTATACACCCGAATGGCTGGCCAAAATCCTGGTGGATGATGCTATAAAAACTGGAGACGAAACCGTGCTTGATCCGTCCTGTGGCTCAGGAACGTTTGTGCGACTGGCTCTCAGGCGTATAAAAAAACTCAATGGAAACGGAAAAGTTGTAGGTTTCGATATAAATCCTATAGCAGTGCATATAGCAAGAGCAAATTACTTGACTGAGAAACCCGATGAAAGCATATTACCAATATTCCTTGCCGATTCACTTATGCCCGGACTCCCACTAAAAGATGTTGCACAGAAGAGCCTGCAACCGATAGGTGAGGTAAATGTAGACTTCGACTCAATAATAGGTGAAGGAGGCAAGCATAAATTTTACTACAGGACCGATTATGACCTAAAGCAGATAACTGGGTACATACAAAATATGATGGATATCATAGAATCAGGCAATTTCAACATACCTAACGAACTCCCAGAAAATGCAGACATAATAAAAACGATATTAGCACTTAGAGCACAGAATAAAAATCATGTTTGGGGTTTTATTTTGAAGAATATATATACCCCATATTACATGCGCGAAAAAGCAGACATAGTCATTGGAAATCCGCCCTGGCTCACCTATCATGATGTCGCCAGTCCAAAAAGACAACAATTCCTGGACAATATATATACAGACTACAATATGATGGCTGGCGGAAGAAACAAAACTCATCAGGATATGGCTGGATTCTTCATATGCAGATCTTTTGAATATTTAAAGAATAAAGAAGGGAGGGTTTACTTTGTTGTGACTAGATCCATAATGAATGCCGACCAGTACCATGGCCTCAGAACTGGCTCCTGGAAGAATCTACATATCTCAAATGACAACAGGAATAATAAAATTGCCCTCGAAAAAATATGGGACATATCGAAAGATATAAATCCGTTCAATAAACCGTCATGTATGGCAGAATTCCACACAGGTATTATGCAGAACATAATTCCCGGCTATAAAATAGTTCGAAAGAACAGCATATCGAATAAAAAACTAATAAGAAACGGGGAGGAAGTAAATACCGTTCAACAGAATTTTTATGTCAATGTATCAAGAAATTATTCAGGGATAGGATACGAAAGGCACGATTTTGGACACGAGGTATCCCCCTACAGAGACAAGTTCTTTAATGGAGCAACAATATTTCCCAGACCGTATTTCTTTATAAAAGAAATTCAACGAGAAAAATACGGAACAATCGTCTCAACGCAGGAAAAATACACGTCTGAGTCAAATAAACGCCGAAAAAAAGGCGACTTCAAAGCTCATTTTGATGAAAAACGTGTTCCGAATGAGCTTATCTTTTCTGTAATACTAGGAGAGAACATTGATAATTTTCGTGTCGACACCTCAAATAAAGCTGTGCTGCCTATATATCAAGACGGGTATAATGTAACTAGCGTACTGAATCAGCAGACATCAAGTGTATCTGGCCGTGTCTATCGGTTTACCCTAAACAAAGGAGCGATCGACAAGATTTCTGGCAATATTTTTGAAAAAAACGCAATGAAGCAGCTCTACGAATCATATGTTAAGGAATTTAATGAGTTTGAGATAGATTGGGAAACTCACAGAAGAGAGAAGATGAACAAGGGTGGAAAACAATCAGCACAAATGTCTCTTTGGGATAATCTGAATTACATGGGAAAATTAACTTCACAGAATCCATTTATGGATAATCTGGCTGTAGTCTATAATAAAAGCGGCACTTCGATAAGATGCGCTGTAGTTAAAAGCCGAAGAATTGTTTTTGAAAATAAAACATTTTATTATTATACGGATTCTGAAAGCGAAGCCTATTATCTCGAAGGAGTCTTAAATTCAGATATTACAATAGATATTTTAAGAAAAACAGGAATTATGTCAGAGCGAGATATAGAGAAGAAGATCTTTGAGGTAAACATACCACAATTTGATTATAAAAACCCAATCCATACAGAGATAAGCAAGTTATCAAAACAGATCTCCGTGTCAGTGTATAACGGCGGAAAATTGGATGACCAAGACAATCAAGAAAGGCTTAGTAAAATTGAAAAATATGTTTCAAAATTATTCTGAGAGAAGCGTATCTTGCTCAAAGTATACATGTCTATAAACATTGAATGGATGGAAAACGTAAGACTGCATTACGTTTAAAAATCATTTTCCAGTATCGTAAAGTACCAATGAAAAACTACTATGAGAAGCGACGAACAACCAAGAATGATTTTAAAAATAGTGATTACTACCAGAAGTGGAAATATAAAATAAATTCATGGATTCATTTTAAATCGCTGTCAGTCCCATGTTACTTCACTCGACAATAATTTCATGAAAACCAGCAAATAATTTTCCATTCAGTACTCTAAATATTTTCAGGATAAATCTCCCATTCTAGCCATTTATAGTTCTTTTCAACGGAGCTTTTTTTTGGCGGACTTCCAACCAGGAAGTAACCTATAGATGAAACAATCTCGTCCCTTAAATCTCGACATTCTATATTAAGGCGAAAAAATCTGACATGGCCTTCATCTTTTATAGTAAATAGATGATAGGCGTCTTCAAAGGGCGAGAAGATTATTCTTGCTCTAAATGGTTCTCGTGCAAGAGATACTGAAGTATCCAATGCCCGCACTGGTGGAAGAAAATCTATACTTCTAGTTGCGAGTTCTTGCTGGTCAAAAATTGGCTTTCCTTTGAGATGCAGTGAAATCAAATCAGAAGGCGAGACGGACTCATCTTTAGGAATTAGCTCTGTCAATTTTAGTTTTATATCCTTTGCTGTACCGTTGCCTATATTTTCAAGATAGACAAGATGCCCTCCATTTATTTCTACTGGTGTAGTGGGAACATTAGGCAATAAAGAGACTGCAGCTATCCTTATAATTGGCTGTACGCCCATAGTTTCGAGCTTTCTAGTTTCTATAATGTTAAGCAACGCTGCTAGAGCTGCTATAATAGTTCCTATGGCCACTATCAATGTGGTTACAATCGTTAGTGGAAATCTCAACCATAAGACAATGACTGTCAGACCTAGAAGGAGAATAGTAAAAACCAAGATAAGCAAATGCCAGCTTTTCATTTTACCCCTATTCCAAGATATTTTGCTATTAAATGTTATATACAGCTATGACTTAAATCCTTTTAGTTCTCAGAACTATTTTCACTCATGATCCGAGAAGACCTATACTTTCAACTAAATCAAAAAAAAGTCTTTTGATGCAAGAGTCCTTGACTGAAGTCTTACAGGGGATTTAATCTACCATGGCATGTAAGGATCTAAAAACATATTTTATTTAATTTCTCTCGTTTTGTATGGGAGCTAGA
>JAJZXP010000400.1 GCA_021806345.1 Thermoplasmata archaeon
CCTCCGTATAGAAGAGCACCGGGCTGGATCCTGTCATATATAAGATCAATTATATAATCCTGAAGTCTGGCAATTTTTAGTCTCTGACCGCTTAGAAACTGTTCTATTGGTGCCATTAAAGTAAGTGATTGTTATATAATATTATAACTTTCACTAATTACAGTACAGTATGGATGTTCGGTTAGATCCATGGGGTTCTACGGTATTAATATATAATATTTTCTGGTTCGCTTTCATCCCACCCATAAATGATGTGGGATTTCCCGCTCACAGTGTTGATTTGATACAATAGTATCATATTTTGACAAAACCCCAAAATAAGACCAAGTCGATCCTAAAAATGACACTCGCTTTTGGGTATGTTCGGGCATCAACAAGTGAAGAAGTCAGGCAAGGATCAAACGAAAGACAAAAAGAGATACTTGAAAGATTTTTCAAAGATAGAGGTTGGAGTACAGGATCTATGAAGATAAGGCAAAGTCAGGTGCAAACATGGAAAGAGAGGATTTCAGGCGAATGGAAAAGGATATTGATGCCTTGAAGCCCCATGCAATTGTGGTGACCAAGATAGACCGTTATGCCAGATCCCTCATAGATCTTCTTAACTCGATTCAGCAGTTGGAACAAAAAGGCGTAGGATTCATATCCGTTCAGGATAGTGGCATCGATACCACATCACCAAATGGAAGGCTTCTTCTCCAAATCCTTGGTGCGTTTGCTGAATTTGAAAGAACCATGATAAATTCCAGAACATCAGCAGGAAGAGAAAAAGCTAAGGCAAAAGGTGTTAAGTTTGGCAGGCCATCGCTAAAGACTTCTAAGTTTAATGGTGGGAAATACATCGATCCAAAGAAAGTGATGGAATTTAAGGAGAAGGGAATGAGTGCAAGGGCCATCTCGAGATTAATGGAATGTTCCATAACACCAGTCTTGAAGATATTGAAGAATGATTAGATGATTAAATGAGAAGAGAAGAAGATAAGCAGAAAAGGAAAAACCATAAAGAATTCTGTTTCAAATCGAATATTTATTACAATTGTATAACTAATATCGCTAGCATTATATACATCTCTGAAGTAACATTTCATATATGATTCAGAAGAGCAAAAAGCTGATCATGTTCGCTGTGATTGCGGTGATCATTGTGGCGGTTCCAGTATCATTTTATGAGTTATCTGATCCGCCAAACCCAACTATTACAAGTGTTCACAATCAAATATCTGACGGTGTTTGGTATCTAAATGCCTCAGCCAGTCCCCCATCTAGCCTTTTCAGTTTTAATAACATATCTTCCAGCTCCACCTTTACGAGCAGTTCATTGAACTCCTCAATAAGTGTTGCTCTCAGCAATGTTTCGGGATGTTTTCAACCAGGCGAAGGCTTTTTTGCCGTATATATCGATAACTTCACTATTTCTGGCAATATTAATGGAAACATCAGACCTACCAGCATCACTATCATGCAGACGGAAGAGGCACAGTTTCCATCCGTAATGAAATTCATGTTCAGTCAAGGAGATGAGCAAGCGTACAATACCACCAAAATCAGCTGTTGGTTTTTTACAGATTGGAATGATAAGTTCGAAAATAGTACAGATATGTATGATGGAAGTGCGTGCTCCAACATCTCTCTACTGAACGATTCAGCCGGTCAACACACATTATTTGTGTCACAGAAGAATATTAGTTATAAATTCGAGCTGGCAAACTTGATCAATATATGGCTATATCCAAAACACAATGCATATAACGTAACCAAATACTATCTGAGCTTAATTGTTAGTCTTAATGGTCTTGGAAAAACTGTTCAGACTCAGATCAACATAGAGATAATTAGGGGAAGTGGTCCATGAAGAAGCCTGCAGTCTTTGCAGCAGTTCTTATTCTTTTGGCGACTGCCTTGATTATTATTTTGCCTTAGACTTCCTCGGCGCAAAACTATGTTCCGACTCATTATTTATGGGCAGGATATAACGGCAATCTCACAATATATGATTCGTATTGTATCACTGGAAGAGGTGAGGGTTGCTATTTTCCTCCTTATAATATTGCAAACGTTACTGAAAAGTTTGGTCGTTTTGTCTCACCAGCCTATGGCCCTTCAAACCACTAAGATTCAGGCTAGTCAGGAATCCGTAAACTTCCTCCGGTGACGCCCTTATTTCAATAGATTCCCTAACAACCATTCTGACTCCTGCCTTCATATAACCATTCTTTTAGGCAATTTGGACAGTAAAACAAGGTATTATCATTCCCCCAATATCTGAATGTACACTTGCAATTTGGACACGTAACTGTTGGTATATTTCGCAATGGATTTTGAGGTGTTGTAGCTAAGCCAACTAGTGCGCCAAGTAGTGCACCTATCGGTCCAAAAATTGCTCCGATTGCTCCTCCAGCTACTGCCCTGACCACTGCTCCAGTAGAACCAAATGATTTGGCTATTTCCTGCATTTTTATTGGATCTGCTGGCACTCCTGCCTAAGAAATTACATCGGTAAAATATAAAATCGGAAAACTGGTTGTTGAAACGGGGAGTTGTTCTTGAAACACTATCACTGGCTTACCATACATTGATGCAACGTGATCTTCGTATTGAACCCAGGTCAACGTTTATTTCAAGGAAAATACGTTATTTGTCAAGAACAAAAAAACCAGCTGACTTTGACTTATGAGAACTCTAATATTGTCTAAGTCTTTTCCAGATTTCAGGTTTACTGGTAAATCTTCATAGACGATAGTATGGTAGTCCAGTAACCCAAGGGCCTTTTTCACGATATTGACCAAATTCAGGTCCTTTCTTGAGTGACTTAGGAAAATCTCCATAGATGAGATACACCCTAAGAGCTTAAATCCTTTTCGCCGATCACAAAGCCGGTCTACTTGAGGCTCCGTATCATTCAGAAAGATTGTCTATCAGGGATTCTAGTATATCGTCAAGTTGTTTGTTGAATCTTTCATTGAGTTCTTTTTCAAGTCTATCAAAGGTGTTCTTTAGTTCATCTTCTTTCTCGCGGATTTTCTTTTTCATCTCTGCATCCAGTAGCGCATTAACTAAGTCAATTTTTCGATTAATTGGCATTTTTTTGATAGCATTTTTGACACTTTCAGGGTACATGTTCTCTTTTGGCAAGAGGTTTTATATATTTAACTTTGTGTGGAAGTTCAGCCTTAAACTTAAAAGACTATTCTTGAGAGAATTTAGGTGCAAAGCCTGTACCTTCCAAACCTATATATGACCCTAATGGTTCATTGTAGTGAGGGGTTGAGGTAATTGGCAAAGAAGTTTTATTCGAAGGGAAAAGGTGCAAATAGAAAGATTATACCTATTACCGATAAGAAAGGTGCAAAACGGGTAGAAACAATAGGCTACGTTGTGACTTTCCCTGTAGAAAAAATGAGTGAACCGGAAAGAGAGTTTGAAACATCAAAAGAATATGTTTACAAAAAACTTGATGATGTTGAAGACTTGATAAGCATGAGCCAAAACTTTGACGAAAATGATTTTAAGAAGTATCCAGGATTAAAAGAGGCCGACGAATATCTGAAAAACACAGATACTATTTCGAAAAATTCCGTATTGAATACCAAACTGCTGATGAAAAAGCATGGCGGCAGTGTTGGGCCATTGGTACAATCTATCCACAGCAGCATTCAAGAAATCATCAAATTGAACTATGAGGCATACATGAAACTTGATGAGATCATCAAGGAAGTACGAAAAAAGGACTCAAATAATGAACATACGACAACACACGAAGGTTATTCTCTTTCCAGTGTGATGGCAGACATTACTGATATGGAGGAGGTCTCTATGAAGCCGATAGTGTCCTGATGAGAACGTTCCGAGATATGAGGAGGACACCGTATAAAGAATATAAAGAAAAACTCACCAGTAATGTAATAGACAGTCGCAAGGAACAGGGGCGTGGGCAGTTCAGGGTTATAGGCGACATTTCCATGATCTACAATCCCGATGGCAGCCTTAAAATAAAGGAGTTTGCAAGGGACTCCCTATAATTATTTTTATGAATAAAATTATTTACGAAATCGCTAGGAAAATATCTTAGAGCAAGAGACATTAGGTTGTGTTATCTTATTCATTGTCCTTAGCGATCAATTGCGCATTTAACAGGGCATAGTATTTAAGGCAAGTAATTTTTATATACTTTCAAGGAGTATACATTTTCATGATGGAGAAGCGTAATAGAATGATCATGTTCGCCGTCATTGCAGTTATCATTGTCGCCGCTCCAATTTCGATTTATGAGACATTATCTCCTCAACCGATTCCTCAGATAACGTATTCATCTCATAACCTCACTTACACAATGGTCGCCAATGTGAGTTACTATTCATACGGTTTCTATAGGGAGAACCTTACTGCATATTCGAATATAA
>JAJZXP010000138.1:0-3617 GCA_021806345.1 Thermoplasmata archaeon
GACAGACATAGGAAATCAGTTTCAGATAAGGCATTTCGAGAGAGATAAAATAGAGCTCAATGAGGAAGATGTGGATTACCTGTACTATAGATTATTCAACCTAATTTTAAGATTATTGATGGGAACCGGCCGTATTGCGCTTTAGTTAAACATACTGAAGTCGCTCGTTCTCAATAAGAATAATTCTTTATATCATCTGTATAGCGAATGCCCTAAGTTCCAAAATGTTAAAGTGTGTAATTTATATAATTGACTTGGATGGGTACAACAACTTACACTTTGAAGATATATTTTCCGGATGGAAACCCAGCAAATGGTGTGAAAATCACTGGAATTAATAGAGACGCTTGGACCGAGGGTGCAAAATATTGGTATGGAACTACTCTTTCCGATGGAAGTTATACATGGGAACATATTGATACCGGTATAAATGGTGACAAATACGATTTCTATTGCAGATACATAGATCCAAATGGGGCGGAATGGAAGGGGGAGGCGAGCGATAGGATATTCACCAGTTCTACAGAATCAGTAATGCAGATTACACTATACCAAACGCCGTTAGATGAAGACTTAGAATTTAATTTACCATCATTGGTAGAAGCAAACATAAAAAGATCTGTTTCAGGAAAGGAATTATTAGTGGCCATCGGGGAAATGGCGATAGCGTTGAAACAAGGAATGAGTCATTCGGCATTAGCTCTTTCAACTTATATCATAGAAGGTCTAATAATTATTACAGCTAAAGAAAGAAAAATTTGGAAAGAGCACTGGAAGAAATATTCATTTGGAAAATTGATAAATGAACCAGAAATCCAAGAGATTATACCTTTGGAAGAGCATGACAGGCTATTCGCACTTAACATGCTCAGGATTCCTGGTGTACACTTCAAAGGGGGGAGCTCAATAATTGAAGAGGCCAAAATAGGAAAAGAAATAATTTTGAAATTGGCTGGAACGTGGTTTTCTTACCGCCCTTCTGGTAAAACTGACGATAATGCTGCTTCAACAGCTTCTAATACCTGACAATTAATTGCACTTTATTTGTTGTTTAGGCTAGTCTGATCGAGGTCATCGACCAGGGATTGAAGATCTCCGAAAAAAAGGATCCAATTAATGATTTCATGCTGGCCATCCTTGGAGCAGCTGCCGAGTTTGAACGAGAACTAATATCAGAAAGGCTCAGAGATGGTATGGCAAGGGCAAGGAAAGAGAATAAGAAGATTAGGAAGTCTGTTGTCATGGAACAGAAAGGCATAAAGATTTCAGATCGGCTAAATCTCAAGAATGAAGGGAAATCAATTAGAGAAATATCTCAGATTCTCAAGATCAAGAGGTCAACCGTCCAGAGGTTACTGTCCCAAAAACCTACTCCTCAAAATTGACTAATTTCTTTATATATCACCCCTCCCTCTTTTGAGTGACCCGAAAGGAGTTCTTTGTGGGACATTGAAAAGGAAGTAGTTATCTGGTTATTTAATTAAGTGGATACTCAATCCACATTATTTCCTCCTCCTCATTTCAGCTGAAACCATACCTATTACTGCTGCTGCGATCACGACTCCAATTATGATGTAAAGCTCAGTGCTGGATATCCCAGATGGTGATGATAGCTTTGAAGGTGGTGGGGGTGAAGATGATGTGAACGTTATGCTCTGACTGACATTCTTTCCATTGACCGTTATGCTTCCTGATGATGGAGATACCTTGTAATCTGATATCGAACCTATAGAGTATGAATAGGTTCCATTTGCTGCTGTGAAAGATATTGTGTTAGTTGTTGAAGATAAGGTTGTTCCGTTGAACGTGACTGACCATGATGTTCCGGATGGAAGACCGGTTTCTATAAATGTCACCACATATGTAACCTCAGAGAATGCTACCGATTCACTTACATTTGCACCATTTACGGTGAATGATCCAGAATATGGAGAAGGCGAATAGGTCTTGTCTGAAATTGAAATTGTGTAGGAATACGATCCGTTTGCAAGAGAGAAGAAATAGGATGATCCTGTGATTGTTCCGGAATCATGGTCCGTCATGTTAACATACCATGTCGAACCAGATGGCAATCCGGATTCTGTGAATGTTACGGTATAACTTTCTTGGGCATATTCATCGATTATACTAACGGTACCTGAATAGAAATTAGTTACGTACACAAATCCGTTGGAAGAATCAAAAACTGCTCCATGCGGATTTGATCCCACGCTTATGTTTGCAATTACCTTATTTGTTGTCCCATTGATCACTGAGACACTGTCTGATCCTGAATTGGTAACGTACACAAATCCGTTAGAAGAATCAAAAACTGCTCCAGAAGGACCAAATCCTGCTCCAATCGGTGCTGATCCAACAGATACGTTTGCAATTACCTTGTCTGTTATCCCATTGATTACTGAGACACTGTCTGATCCTGAATTGGTAACGTACACAAATCCGTTGAAAGAATCAAATGCTGCTCCAGATGGCCTTAGACCATTAAGTGTATTCACAAAATTCCCATCTATAAGTGTGTTATTCAAAAGATATAGGGTGCATTTTACGTATCCTGAATTTTTCTGAATGCTGCTCTGAGTGAACCCAGTCATGCTCGTTACGTATCTATTTCCTGAGGTTGCGGAATTGTAATCATGAGTTTCTGATATGAGGAATGATGTTCCTATGAACATAACGGCAATAAGTAAGACAGTTATTTTTAGAATTAAACGCTCCATATAAAAGAAAATGGTTTTGCAGATATAAAATTTCCCAAAATTGGATTTGTTAGTGATTATGAAAAGTTCCTAAAGAGTCCTAGAATTTATCTAAATATGCTGCACCTTTAGCATTAAGGGCAAAATTTTACCAAATAGGAACTAAGGAGTTGTGAATAAATAATATTTCTATTTATACGAGAATTGACTGTCTTCTTATGGCTGAGGTAAAGGGAATTAAAGAAATGGTCAGCAGGACAAGGGAGAAGTATAACAGAATATCCGGTTCATTCAACGAGCTTTCCCGGAGGTTGTGGGCTGCCAATGAGAGTATTTCCATAGGTTACGGTGGAATTGAGATAGTGTCCAGGGCAACAGGCCTCTCACGACCGACGATCAATAAGGGAATAAAGGAGATAGAGGAAAGTCGTTACCCGAAGGACAGGACACGCAGGAGTGGTGGTGGAAGGAAGGATCTCACAGTGAAGAACCCTGATCTTGTCACAAAACTGAGGGAGATGGTTGAACCGTCCATAGCAGGCAATCCACAGTCATCAATCATCTGGGTCAGTAGAAGCCTACGTCACCTGGAGACAGAAATGAATGCATCAGGATATGCAATAAGTTATGCAAAGATCGGCAATATACTCCATGATGAGGGATTCAACCTGAAGGGAAACAAGAAGACAAGGGAAGGAAAGAGTCATCCTGACAGGAACGAACAGTTCCAGCACATAAACGATACAGCAATGGAATTCATGAATAACAATGAACCCGTAATATCGGTGGATGCAAAGAAGAAAGAACTGATCGGAAACTTCAAGAACAACGGGAAGGAGTGGATGCCACCGGGAGAAGTGGATGAGGTCAATGTGTATGATTTCCTTTCAAACGCTGAGGGAAGGGCAATACCATATGGTG
>JAJZXP010000138.1:3627-4381 GCA_021806345.1 Thermoplasmata archaeon
AAACGAGGGATGGGTTAACGTAGGGATAGATCATGATACATCTGAATTTGCAGTGGAGTCCATACGAAGATGGTGGAACTTGCTGGGAAAGAAGAGGTATCCAAATGCAACGAGACTGATGATCGCAGCCGACGGTGGCGGTTCCAACGGTTCCCGTGTAAGGCTTTGGAAAATAGAGCTGCAGAAGTTCGCCGATGAATCCCATCTTGACATAACAGTCTGCCACTTCCCTCCCGGGATGAGCAAATGGAACAAGATAGAACATCGCATGTTTTCGTACATTACCATAAACTGGCGTGGAAAACCTCTGAGATCATACGAGACCATAATAGAGCTAATAGGCAACACACGAACAAAGAATGGACTGAAGATATCTGCAGATATCGACACCAGCCTGTACGAAACGGGGAAGGAGATATCAGACGACGAACTGGAAAAAGTAAATCTGGTCAGGGATGAATTCCATGGTAATTGGAATTATACAATAGGTTCAAGAACTAGATAAAATGGAAATGTTATTCATTCACACATACTTAGTGCCTGAATTGCGCAACAGTGCCCATATTCTCCTGTATCCATATGTTGTCCTCTCTTCCGACAGTCTCACGATCTCCTTCTCAACGTCTTCAGAGACACGTGATTTTCTTGTGCCTGTTGATTCTTTCTTTCTGTAGTAAATGGTTGATCTTGGAACGTTCATTGCCCTTGAGATCCTGGCAATGGACATGACAGGTTTCATGTTCTCAACAGCAGT
>JAJZXP010000237.1 GCA_021806345.1 Thermoplasmata archaeon
GCTTAGTGTATAGTATACTTCTTGGCTTAGTTTACTTTATCTAAGTGATATAATTTAATGTTCTATTCAACCTAGTAACGATTTTATTGCGTAGTCGTAAAGACCATTTTAACAGGTCTCCTGTATTCAAAAGGATATCCTTCAATTATCATGGGGTTTTTGGAACTAAAAATTACATTATATTAATAGGAAAGGTAATAAGAGAGGAATAATTCGTAAATTAATATATCTGCACATGATACAGCTATGGATAGGAATAAACCATGGACAGCGATAAAATTCAAAACCACGAAAGTTTAATCAGGAAAGAGATGGATAAACTAAAAGAAGAAGACCTATCGGATCACGCTCCTCTAATCTCCAAGTCCATTGTAAGAAAGTTAGTTGGGTTACTATCGAAATCAGAAAACACGCAAATATTTCTTAGTGCTGATAATTTTAATTACACGGTTCAATTTGTTGAATTTGTGGAACCTCTGCAGGATGGGAACGATGGTGTATTTGATGAACTACCATCGCTAGACGAAATTGACAATATTTCGTCCTTTCATGTATTAGTATCAGAGAATAATGAGAAAAAGATGACGGATGTTCAGTTCAGAAACGATGTTGTAGAATGCACCCCTGCGAGACTGAGAAAATTTCTCCTAAGGCTCCAGTTGGCAATAGTGAACGCAGAGGAATGATAAATAACATCTTTTGCAAGCCGACACAAAGTGAAAGCAAAGAAATAGCATTCTAAAAATGGATACCTTGGTTATTTAATCCATAGGGTTCTAAAAATTCAATTTTGCTGTTTTGACAAAAAGTTAACAGAACAGCGTCAAAATTAAAGGGCATAGTTAACAAACTGAAATGTAAAAATCGAAACAGACCCATCGGGATCAAAGAACATAATATCGATTACCTCCATGCCGATTTTTTTAGCTCGTTTATGATATTTGTAAGCTCATCGATCCTCTTCTCGTACTCGTTTCCCAAAGGCCCCTCTGCGAGGACTCTCTTTCCACCCTCGAGGTAGCATCCCTTCCATTTGTAGAACTGTGTCACTAATATCCCATGTCTACGGCACAGCTCTGCAATGTTTGTTGATGTGAATCATTCTATCACTATCTGGATCTTCTGCTCGACCGTAAATTTCTCAGTCATTTCAAATCACAGTATTCTCTGGAGTGTGCAGGAGTTTCGAAAAACCCCCTCTGAACTCCGCTTTATATCTAGTTTGTAGCATACTATCTCTCTTATAACTATACAAATAATAAATGGACTGTATCATAATTGTGTCTTCCACACTATATTTGAGAACACGATTCTCCGACATAATTGTTATCGTAAAATTTTGAGAGTTAAGATTATTAAGCCTCTCTTTGAAATTCTATGTCTGACTGGAACGAAATAGATTTAAGGGAAACAAATTCAAAGATAGAAACTATTATAGCCGAAAAACCAAAAATGAAAATTGTTAACCATTCACTATAGTGAGCCAACAGATATCCAATCAAAGGAAATGCAATAACCATCGGAATTGTAAGAACGAGATCTTTTATATTTATTACTTTAGCTCTCTTATCTTTAGGGACAAGTTTCTGATACCATACTCTCAAAGGTATATTCAACAATTCAGAAAAAATACCGTTAACAAGTAAAATCATAGCCATTACGATAACTATTATGCCTTCAGCGAAAAGAGAAAGGCCCATTATTGACATGACTAGACCTTCTCCAACAGAACCAACAAGTAAATAAGTTAGCAATTTTCTATTTCTCTTTCCAATTATTATGGATCCACCAAGGAGCATTCCCACAAGTTCACAAATATAAAATATGCTCAAAGAAATCGATCCTATAGATGTGTTTTCTACGGCTATTGTTGGTATAATGATTACCATGCCAGATGTCAAGAAATTAAATACAAATCCAAAAATAATCGTATAAAGAATCATCTTTTGAGTTTTCAGGAATATGAATGTTTCTTTCGTCTCTTTCCAAATGTGTATCTTTTCTATCTTTTCAGAACGACCTAATTTTCTCAAGCCGATGTATATGATTATAGCAGAGAGCAAAAATGAAGTTGCGTCTACGAGCAACAATACGCCCCAGGAAATAGAAGAAAATCCTAGCCCAGCTATTACATAACCTCCGATCATCGAAGCATTTATTCCCATTGACAGAAGTGCATTGCGCTTGTCAAGATCTTTGTGTACTATGTCTGGGAGTAGCGAGAAACTTGCAGGGTTGTAGAAAGTTTCGCCTATACTTGTTCCTATTACTGCAAGAACAATGAAAAGTGTAAAGTAAGTATAAGCAAAAAAATATGACAGGGAAACAGACAGCATCAAGAAGAACATGATAAAATCAGAAAGGAAAAGGTTCTTCACTCTATTTGTTCGATCTATTAAATATCCACTAACACCAGTAGATATTATCCATACGAGAAATTCTGCAGAAAAAATCAATCCAAATAGGAAAGTAGACTTAGTTACATACAGGATAATAAGTGGAATAATTAACGTTCTTATGCCATCGCCAATGGTTGAAACGGAAGATGACAGAAACAATGAGTAAAAATAATGGTTCTCTTTATCCATTTCCTCTACCTGTTTCTTTCATCACTCTTTTAAAGATATGGCAGATAAGAGTAACTGGACCGGCTGAGTCTCTGGATAAGATTGATGTATATAGACAACCTAAACTGCAGACATCCAAATATGAACAATTCAAAGAGGGGCCATTTTTATACTTGGTAACGAGATTTCTCCAATCTAAAAGGAGAGATGATAGATGCAACGTTTTAAGAGAATCTACACCTTCGATCGATACAGCATAAGGTGGCGCAGGAAGTGCTCTGTATGTGGGAATATTATTATTTGGATACATTACGATTTGTCCTTCGACACCTCCGCAGTAGAATGACACTCTTCCTTATAAAATTGATTTTATATAGTATGAATACTGATAATCAAACCTGACCGAGATTGAACTACCTTCAGCAGGTAAATCCTTTATAAGGATGAACTTGCCATATATCATATAATGAAAGAATACCTCGGGGCTTCTTCCCACATGTTTCTATAAACTATCTCTTCTATGGCGAAGGATTCTTCAAACGCACCTTCATCTCTCACATCCAAAGTTACATTCATGATTGTGCCAGTAAAAAACAGCGGGTCTGAGTAAATTAACTTTATCTTCCCACGAAACTCAGGCAACAAAGATGCCATAATGTATTTGTTGTCTCCCCAGATCAGTTTATTCTTCCATTCACCATTCTCAGAATCATGAGATGGGTCCACTCTCTTCAGACAGGTTATTGAGAAAAGAATGTAGTGTTAATCAGGGAAAAAGACAGGATTAATATATTCTAAAGTGGGTTAAGCTATTATATGCGAAAAATGGCGCATTTTAGCGATTTTGTAGGCATGTTCTGAAAAAAGTATTGAGATACTATACCCACGTATAGAGGACGGGCCCACTGGGATTTGAACCCACAACCCCCGGGTCTTAAGCCCGATGCGCTATCCAAGTTACACCACATGCCCTCCTAATCAACCCGGGGATCTATTCTGATATCTGCCTCTCCTCTTTATCTCCTCAAGCCTTTTAAGTACATTGCCGCTTGATGCATTGCGGTCTTTGTATCCTTCCAGAAACAGTCCAAATCCATTTTTAGATATGAAACGCTCCATAAGTAGAGATCAACACCCATATCCTTCACCTATGTTAAGAGGGATACCGTTATATAGGCATCAATGGATTGATGCCTCATTAACTTTTCTTAATTCACTTAGAGCCTCCTTTTGCATCCGTGATTGAAATATCCGATCATACACCTATCCGCCGCTCTCCGGCACTATGGATAATCCGACCATTTCCCAACAGATTCCCTCAATCACGCTGACGATGCTTTCCATCTGTTGCAAAGGCGAGGCCTATCTATTGAGCTTGATCTCTGGAATAATAAGGCCTGTTACCCTTCAGATACCTGGGATCAACGTTTAAGGAGGTGATGATCCCACGTATACGGGAATGGATATACATTCAAAAATAATTGTATGCACCACTCTGGACGCTAATGGAAAAGTAGTGAGAAAGGACAGTTTTGATAACAGTTTTGACAGACTGCAGGAGTATATTTTCCAGTTCCATCAGAGAGATATATTAACCTCTATGCGCAAAAATCTCTCTTTCCTCTTCATTAAGTGACTCCATAAATTCTGCGTATAATAGTGGCCCTTCTGATCTCTCATTTGGGAACATTTTGTCAATTCTTTTTAAGGAATCTTGGATCTGTGATTCTCTTAAGAAAGGCTCAAATGCATTATCTACTTCCTTAATCCTATTACCATAATGGTCGAGTACATAAACTATGTCATATGCA
>JAJZXP010000067.1 GCA_021806345.1 Thermoplasmata archaeon
ATCTATTATAACAATAGAATCTCCCTTCAGAAGCATCGTGCCATATTGATCTATTCCCAGCTCTGGATCATTTGATCTCCATCTAAATATGTTCCTTGAAACAGGTATTAAAATAAATTCATAATTGCTAATAATGGTTATAAATTATTCGTATATACAAAATCTTTCCTTAGGTTTGTATAATGATGTTTGGAAATGGGTGAAACGGGTTAAGGAGATGTAATTCATTTTAATTTACAAAAATATTTCACCGCATAGTTGATACAGAGTTTCCTCATCTTAACACCTTTACCTTTATTTACTTATATTGATTTCATCACATATATGCGAGGCTTATATATCCCTTCAATATTTTTATAAAACCTATAATTTCATTTATGTGCAAATCTGTAATAACTTAGCAATATTAAATTTGAGATGGCCTGTTTTAATGGATATCCCAGCAGGAATGAAGCCAAAATCCATAATCTCTAACCCAGCTCGACAACCTTCTCTCAGTTATAATGAAATGACAGTCAATATATAAAAAAATCGCTAAAATTAGCTGGACTGGAACGAATATTTCAATAAACCCCAAAAACTATATTTATGGCGTAAAGGATTTTTGAAATTCCTCTTCCATTACTTTACCTATGTTTCTAATCAATCTTACGTTTGAAACTGTTCTCAATTGAAATAAATCTACAACTGATCTCTTGGATAAGTTGTTTAACCCACTAGGAGATAGCTCTAACATCCATGGTAACCCATCATAATGTGTCTTATAATCTGTTATGGGTACGATTATCTTCAAAGGAAGAATTCCAATCTCATTGCTGCTTGTAATAACACAAGGTCTTGTTTTCGTAATTTCAGCACCAAATGTCGGTGAGAGATTAACCAACCAAATTTCTCCCTGTTTTAATTTTTTCCCTCAATTGACAAAATCTTCAGAATCCATAGAATTCAGAGATGTCAGATCCTCATCAATCTCGTAATATTTCTTTAATTTTCCTGCTTTCTCAACAATTTCCTTTTTCTTGTCGTTGATTACTTTCTCTCTAAAAGCTTCAATAACAAATTTGGAACTTGGAGGGTTCGCTGACAGCACCGTAAAAAACAGTATTTCCTGATATGCCGCTTTATGCAGGGTTAGGTGCTGGTATGGTATCCTGCTTGAAAATTGGAAATTCACTCAGCCCCAGAGGTTCAAGTCTGTTTATGACTGCCCCTAGGATTTCGCCATTTCCTGTAATGTTGAAAGCAGAATCTCAGCCATAGAAAGGAATTGAATCTCCTGTTATCGATTTTCCACTCTGGCCGATTGCATAGGGAGTAGCCAAAATGGTTATTCTCTTCGCAAGTGGAATTGGCGTAGAACCTTTTGCGACGACAGAACCACTCACAGGAGAGACATCGAGAGATTTTGCAGCTTGAAGTTTGGCTTTGAGATAGCCTATTCGATCACTCAAAGGATTATTTGCCATAGTATGATAGGATTTCAAGAGCAGGTAATAAGGCTTATCGTTCAAAAGTTCTTGGAAATTTGGAAAAATAGATAAACTATCAACATTTCGAACAATTTTGCAATTCCATAAGTTGTTACTTCTTTCTTTGGCATAAGAAATCGCTATGTGTGCTAAAGCATCTAACCTTGTTAATCTGTAGAGTCTCGCTTTTGCCATTTCTTTCGAAAATTACATTATCCTGATCGACTGAACTCAAAGTTGCCCATGAGCTTTTCTTTCCTGTTTCTTGCAGGTCAATGCTTTCACCCTCTAGTTTCTTTAATTCGACGGCAAATTCACTAGGACTGACTCATGCACTTTTCATAATTTCACTTTATTTTTTCCTCAATTCATTGAAATCTGCCATATAGAACTATAACTGTCAATTAAGTTAATTCTTCTTATAGTTTCCATGAAGTGTTTATATGATTTCTGTCTTAAAATTAGACGGATGATTTGCAATTATTCACACTATACAATGGAAGTAGTAAATTCGCCATCTTCAAGCAAATTAAGTAATGATGTGTAAATGTATATCAGATATAAAATATATATATCTTTTTTTCTATATGCCTGACAATAAATATTTATAACCAAGAGTAATATTGTTAACATGCGTCAAACTGGGATAACTACTGAACCAAAAACTCTCTTTGGAATTGGAATTTCAATACTGATTCTGGCACTCATCTTTGTTTTTTATGTTCAGTTTAATGCAGTTTCGATCTACAATCAATTATATGGCACTGTTCCTAGCTTAGCCACAATTATCACTTATTCAGTTGGTTTAGTATTACCATTGATTGCTTTTGCCAGATTTATGTTCAATTCCGATGCTGAAAGGTACGTTTCGCCGCTTTCTGGTAAATTTGTAGCATCTTCTTTCGCTTTTGTTGTTGCCATTATTTTAGTGATAGCGTGGTATTTCATCGGCATTCCCATTCTGCAGAGTCAGATTACCTTTGGATTGTATGGGTTACTTGCACCATCACTAGGTGGTATTCTTACCTATTTAGGAGGTTGGGTTCTTACATTCGCATTGATTTTTCCTGTGATGGTAATACTCGCAATGCCAGAACCTGGTATGGTTTTTAGATCCGTAACTAGGATGTAGGTGCACAAATTGCCCGTTCCTTGCGAAACTTAACCAGTAATACTTCTTTGCTTCCTCTGGTAATTCCCCTTTTACATAGGGCTGTTCAAGTAAAATTAGCTGTTGCTTTTATGATTCATTTACTGGCGATACAAGTGGTTTTCTTTGTCGCATTTTTGTTATTGCTCTTAAGGCCCCTTCGATAATTGCAGGCAATTCCCTAATCAAATCCTCATCATTCTTGCCCGGAAACTGCAACCAATACCGATAAGCAAGTGCCTTAGGTATTGGCAGCCAGAAATATTCCTCATCTGGGAAATCAGATTCTTGCATGAAGAACTATTTCCCAAAGGAAATTAAGCTTTATCTTGAACTGACTCTGTAGAATATGTAGTAATCCTTAATTCCAATCGAAGAAAAGTCAAAGACTTACTGAACGTTTGCCAGAAAGTCTCTGACTTATGCCATGTTACAAAGGGTTTCCGTTGAAAAGCTTTGTGCATAGATTATTTAATCAATATTTATGGTAAGTACTACACAACACCTAGTTGGTACAAATCGAGGGTTATACGCGAGACCTCCCAAAGATTTTCTGTCGGAAAATGGCTTAAAAGCACGGCAGATCGTTTAACTGATCTGTTAAAATGAACGTATGCAACTGGGTATTATTGGAAAAACTAAGGACATGGCGAGCGGCGAAACCTACCATGAATTAAGATACAACGACACCAATAGCTCGGGCGAGGAACATGGAAAAAATACCAATAGATAAATTAAGTTTTTCGTCCGAAGAAGATATTGAAGAATCCTCGGATGAAATTATTGTCAGATTGACAAATGGCCCTCCACAATTTATCGGAGCTTATAGTTTCCCAGATTTCTCCAATCAAGACGACAAATACCGCAGACCTTCAGGCAAGACCTTACAGATTTTGGCATTCGGGGAGAACAAATCCATGTCGATCAGAGTATACAAGCTTAACGACAAATTTCGGTTTTCTATATAGATGGATTCTTGGGGCCTATTCGGCTTGCCGTCAGTTTTCATAAAAAAAAGAAGTCAAGTCAACTCGCAGAACAAAAAGAAGAGGAGGTAGTAATATCACAACATCATCGAAAGAAACAATCTAGGACTTGGACAGTGGTGAAATCCTACGCTTTTATGATAAGAATCCTGATGACTTTGACAATGTACTGGTTTTGTCTAACACTGCTCCTACGCGGGCTAATCAAAAATTATTCTACCCCGTGGCCGACAAAGAAAAATTAGAAACTATTTTCAATGAAGGTCTGAAGCCCGATTACAGTGAGGATGGAGTTGTATTCCTTTGGGATGGTCCTCTTTTTGTGGCCGATGTGTTAGGTTATAGACATGACAATCCCTGTTTATTGGGAATTACTATTCCAGAATATTGTGTCGAAATAGACGATAAACACTTCCATTTTGAGGCTAATTACGGACATGCATTCAAGTGCAAGAAGAAAATAAAAAGAAACAGATTAAAGTTATTAGAAATTTGGCGGGAATAACTACGTTTATCTTCGCACCGTGAGCTACAAAAAATCACAAAATGCATTCAAAAATTCCATTCCATTTAAATACTAATTGTTTAATTCTGTAAGGTTTAATTCACCAGAGAATGAGGAATTAAACCGATAAGTTGGATGCGGAGGGCCGGATTCGAACCGGCGAACCCCTACGGGAATGGACCCTAAATCCATCGCCTTTAACCTAGCTCGACAACCTCCGCAGCGTCTCTGAATATCTAGAAAGTATATTAAAATTGAGAAT
>JAJZXP010000082.1 GCA_021806345.1 Thermoplasmata archaeon
CAAAACACTGCTTCCGGATCTGTTCCAAGTACCGCACCCATTGCCTGATCTCCCTGCCCTGGACATGAAACTGAGGAGACTCTCAAAAAGGGTCCTCGAGGGTAATCCAGTCAACAACAAGACATTCAGGAAGACATGGGAATCATGGTTAGTGTTCTATTATCCTGATAAGGCTCTTCAGATTGCATTGAGTCAGGGGCACACAACAACTACACAGTATGAGCATTACCTGAATATTCCATTTGAGGATGAAGACAGGAAAGAGATGAGGAAATGGGTGGAGGGGTGGATATGAAAGAAACACACTCTAGTCCTGATTTAAGGGCTATACATAAGGAGTTTTTAGAAAGCAGATATTTTTCTGCGTTTTCCATCATGACACCAAAAAAGGATTGGTTAACCATTGATAGGTTCGACAACAATCCATTAAAAATAGCTTTGAACGCTACTAACAGAGGTATTACAAACATCGTTGTATGCGAGGGCAGAAATATAAAAGGATTCATAAATGCAAGGGACCTAGCGGAAGGACACTGGAACATGATGAAAGAAGGTATTGAAAATTTCATGTTCGAAGGAGATATACTTCTCCCAGTTCTTGTTGATAGGATGGTGAGGGATTCCAATAATACGGAACTGGATCAGGCACCGCTGTATTTTGTGACACAAAAGGGAAACCGTGTAAAGGATATCGTAGGAATACTAACCTTCTGGGATTTAAACCGTGCCCCATCCTATATACTTTTTTATAGTATTTTAGTTGCCATAGAGCAGAGTCTTCTATTATCCATTAGAAAATCTCACACAAAATGGAGCGATCACACACAAATCGTGCAAGAATTTGAAACAGAAGTCAGAAACCAGAGAAGTCACGAGGCGATGGTCGATTTTGTACAAGGTCCTAAGTACAATTTCGATAAGTTAGACGAATGGGACCTGCGAGCATTGATGGTTTTCTATGCGCACGATCCACATGTTGTTAAAGAAGAAGACGAATCTTTCCAACAACTTATTAGCATACTTACATCAGATTTACGAAACAGAGTTGGGCACCCAGTAAAATTCATGATTAAAAATGATGAGTCCTTCAAAGATGACTTGAAAATTTTATCCAAGATTTTGCATTATGGGGAAAAGTTCTTCGAAAGGTTCCCGAATCCAAAGGTGAGGCATAGATCTAAACCCTAGCTCAGAAAAGTCCAAGAATCAATTTCAAATGATGCCCATGGCCATTTGGAGCAAGAGTATCCCCTAGGACGAACGTTACCAAATCCACCCGAGTGTGGCTCATTCGCTTTTACGTAACAACTCTTAATCTACGTATTTTAATTGATGGAACCAATCCTGGAATTGATCCTTGGATCACAAGTATTGAACTATAATTCTTCCGCATAAGTCGCGTCATAATGGTTACACTTTCCTTATATTGAGATTGGAGGGTTAAGAACCAATTGTTTATACATTAAAATCACTTTTACATTCTGGTAAAATGGGAACTGCAAAATACTGCGTGAAAATCGAACTACCCGGAGGTAAACTGGCTGATGGCGCTCAAATTATAGCAGAAAACAAGGATGCTTGGTTTGGCTCAGCAATATACTGGCATGGGATAACTGGAGATGGTATTTACTGTTGGGAGCATCTTGATACTGGAATCAATGGGGACAAGTACGACTTCAGCGTCAGGTATGTCGATGAAAACGGTGTAGAGTGGCGGGCCTCCTTTAGTGATAGAATCTTTTCGAACAGTGGACAAACTATCGTACTCAGGCAGATGTTTCTCGATGAAGAAATGGAGTTCTCAATACCTGCTGACATTGAAAACTACATTTCAGGTGAAGACGGAGGTAAGGAAATTCTTGCAGCCATGAGGGAACTTGCAATTTCTATAAAGAAGGGCATGAGTCATTCTGCATTGGCTTTATCAACATACATACTCGAGGGAATGATTACGCTCAAGGCCAAAAACGAAGGAGTTTGCGATCATGAATTCGAAGGCAAGACTTTTGGTGGACTCCTGAGACTTGATAAAGTGAGGAATCTCTTTCCCAATGGTGCCTTAGACAAAGCTGAAGCCTTAAACAAGTTAAGAATCCCCGGTGCCCATTTCAAGAACATTTCATCTACTATTAATGAGGCAAAGATAGGTGCAAATCTGATAATGGAACTAGGAGCTGTATGGTTTAGAAATACCCTAGGCAGAGATAACCCCACTGGTAAAATCAACTCAAACTGATTGTCTGTTATTCCATTATTTGAATAGGCTTAACTCTTATAGGCCGCATAGTTCTGAAGGTCGTATTCTTTCCACATATGGCGAAGGAGTTTGAAAATCCAATAAAATTAAGAGACAGCCTTATGATTCTAAATTTAAATTGAAGCTAACTTTCTGCAATTAACTTTTAGTCTGAACAATGAACATTTGTGTACCCATTAGGAAAGTTGAGTAAAATGCTATTTTTGAAATTAGCTTCCCTTGAGGAGATATATCTTCTTTGGTTGGATGCTGATTATTGATTATTTTTTCGGTATAATGAGCAACTAAGTCACCGCTATATCTTATCATTCCAACTTCTGGATCATTTGGGGTTGAACTTCCTAAGAGCCATTTTAAGTGTTCTCCATTCAAATATCCCTGGTTCTTGGCGCATTCTTTTACTTTGTCGAATCTTGCGAGTTTAGGCGGATCAAACTTAATCTCACAACAGTTGGCGTTAAAATTTGAATAAACAACTGTAAAGAGCAGAGATTCGACGGCGGACCTACACATTATAGTTGCGCCTAAAAAGGTCCATTTTGATAGCAGGATAAAGCTTCCCTAATAAACAATAAACTAGGCATGAACAGTCCATTGACGAACTCTTTTACATCAATTTTAGACCATAGGAATATGGTATCCTTTGTTCTTTTGCATCTTGACTGGTTACTTTCTGAATGGCCAATATCAATAAAAGTAACAACTTGATTTTCACTATTTTTGTACTGAATTTCCCCAGATACCGCTGTTGTGCTTCCACTTGCAAATTCTGGTCCAATTTTTATTTTTATCTTTATATCTTCCGGACGGCACACGACGTAGGTATTATAGAAGTAATATAATTTTTTTAGAGTCTCCTTTTGTTAGAAATTCTAGGGTTAATCTTCTTGCACGACGCAGTGAATCTTTTTAAGGTGTCGACATAATACTGTTTTGTATGAATACTGAACATGTAAGTTTAGCAGGGGAGTACGCGGTCGCAAGCCAGATTTGCAGGATGGGGCATTTTGCCCACATTACTTATGGAAATTTAAAAGAGATGGATATACTTGTTTACGGCGAGAAGTGTTTTATAAAGGTGGAAGTGAAATCAAAAATTGGAGATAAATGGCCCTGCATTAAGGGAATACCAGATGAAGATAACCACATCCTCGTATTCGTTGACTTTCAAAGTAAAAAGGACAACGAGAGACCTGATTTTTATGTTCTGACAGGTTCGGACTGGAGAGGTCTGGTACCAAACCTTAGGGATATACGAGATAACAAGAACTACAAGGGTTTTGATTCAAAGGATGGGCACATACCAACCTGGACCGACGGTAAAAAAGGCATCGGGATAAGAAATGCAGAAATAGAAGAATACAGAGAACGATGGGACAAACTGAATGTAGTTCTTAGGAATCTGGAGGGTCCTGAAAGAATTTAGTTCCCTATCATCCATTAAATCCAGTCCCTATTATGAGATTTTATTAATAACAATCAAAAGGCCGAATAGGTATCTAGAGATTATGTGCCCAATATGGTAAGATATTGGAATCACTAAAATGGTGTAATCTAGATGATAACATATATAGAATTGGTTGAAACTATGAATTTGCGGAAAGTTACTAAACAATACTTAAGCAGCTGCGCAATAGAAAATGGATGATTGTAGGTCTTTACGCCAGGGTGTCTACCAAAGACAAAGAACAGAATCCGGAAAACCAACTCCTGAGGCTAAGGGAATACTGCAGGGCAAGGGACTGGGAATACAAAGAATACGTGGACTTTGCTTCAGGTGCAAAGAAGGATCGCCCAGGCCTGAAATCCATAATGGCAGATCTGGACCATCTTGATGGGATCCTTGTACTTCGACTGGATCGTTTTGGAAGATCCCTTCAGAATCTCCTGGAGAACCTCAACATAATAAGGTCAAAGGGGAAATTCTTTGAGGCCATAGATCAGGGACTGAAGATCTCTGAAAAGAAGGATCCCATGAATGACTTCATGCTGGTCATCCTTGGAGCTGCAGCTGAGTTTGAAAGGGAACTGATTTCAGAGAGAGTCCGGGATGGAATGGCCAGGGCAAGGAATGAA
>JAJZXP010000233.1 GCA_021806345.1 Thermoplasmata archaeon
ATCATCTTTTTTGCAAGGAATTAAGCCATTTCTACCTCTTCTGTTAGTGTATCCTATTGGGCTTATTGGGGGGAGATAAAGAATGTCAAAGCCCATCCTGCTGATTCTTGGTAATTCTTTTACTAAGCTTTTGAAGGACCCACTCTTTTGACCCTTTTCAGGTTGAGATCTGGGAAATGCTTCATACCATGCCCTGTTCAAAACTCTGTCGTAAATTAATAACTTCATCCGTTTTGTGCTCGTTTCCCCGAGTCTTTCGTCATATTTGAAAAACAGTCCAATAAAATTTTCCTGAAGCAGGCTCATTGAGGTTTCATCGATTCTACCATTAAGCAGAGTTCTGAGTTCGCCGAATTTTCTCTTGTCTCTTCCTTTAGCCCTTTGTTCCATCTTATCTACTCTGGAGATAAGTTCCTTTAAATCGGAAGAGATGTTCTCACCGGAAGCAATCCATGAGATTATTCCACTGGCTATTTTAGATGTTCTGTCAATCCAGGCTGTAATTTGGAAACTATAAATCCCAGGCTTATTAATTTCAAAGGTTGCGGTGAATCTATCCTCCTTTTCCTGATTCATGAATGTTTTCTTGATAACATTGCCCTTTGAATCGATCACCTTCACTATGGACCTCAAGACCTGATGAGAAGCGGAATAAATTTTTGCACTTACCCTGATGTGATCTCCGGCTTCGCCAACAGCAGCCCTTTTCCCTCCATCCACCGATGGAAAAACATGTTCTATGCAGATGTCATTATACATATTATCAATCACCTTTCCACTTAAGATAAAATCCAGCTAATGGTGGCAGAGTGAGAGAAACAGAGCTTTTAAATCCATGTGATGATTTTTTCTCTGATTCCACTCTTCCCAAATTCCCTACACCAGATCCTCCATAATATTGTGAGTCAGAATTAAATATTTCCTCCCACCATCCTTCAGCAGGAACTCCAATTCGATATTTATCTCTGACCACTGGGGTGAAATTAAAGACAAAAACTAATATTTCGTTGGAAATTTCAGATCTTCTTATGAATGAAATAACACTGTTTTCACTGTCTTTGTTATCTATCCATTGAAATGCTGAAGAATTGAAATCTCCGGACCCCAAAAATTTGTTACCCGTATAAAATTTGTTTAAATCCTCAATTAACCTGCTAATTCCATTCATATATGTGTCAGGATTCAAATTGTTCATAAGATCTCCAGCGAAATTCCACTCATTGTGCACGCCAAATTCATTACCCATAAAAAGTAATTTTTTCCCTGGAAAAGCGAACATGTATGAATATAGCAGCCTGATGTTCGCATTCTTTTGCCAGTTATCCCCCGGCATTTTTCCATAAATTGAACCTTTGCCGTGAACGACTTCATCGTGAGAAAGCGGGAGAATATATTTTTCTGAGAAGCAGTACCAGAAAGTGAAAATTAGTTCGTTATGATGGTACCTTCTGTGTATGGAATCTTTTGAGAAATATTCTAAAGTGTCGTGCATCCAACCCATGTTCCATTTCATATCGAACCCGAGACCGCCTCTGGAGGTTTCCCTAGTGATTCCATCCCATGCTGTTGATTCCTCTGCAATCATCATAACCCCTGGTGAGATTTTGTGAACATAATCGTTGAGATCTTTCAGGAAACTGATAGCTTCAAGATTTTCTCTTCCCCCATAAATGTTGGGTATCCATTCTCCTTCATCCCTGGAATAATCGAGATAGAGCATGGATGATACTGCATCAATTCTTATACCATCACAGTGGAATTCCTGAATCCAGTAAGATACGTTTGAAATAAGGAAATTCCGTACATGCGGGCGACCATAATCAAAAATATACGTACCCCAATCCCTGTGTTCACCCTTTCGCGGGTCCTCATATTCGTATAGGTGGGTTCCATCAAACAGGCCAAGACTGTGCGGATCTTTTGGAAAATGACCCGGTACCCAGTCCATTATAACCCCAATATCATTTTGATGAAGAGAGTCAATAAGATGTTTCAAGGCATCTGGATTTCCGAATCTTGAAGTTGGTGAGAAATAATTGCTAACCTGATATCCCCATGAATCATCCAGTGGATGTTCCAAAAGTGGCATAAATTCCACATGAGTGAAATTTTTCTCGATCAGATATGGAATGAGTTTGTTTTCCAGGGATAGGTATGACTCGTACATTCCCTCTCCCTTTCTCATCCATGACCCGAGATGCACTTCGTATACTGAAATTGGTTTTTTTAAATCTGATTCCATGGTTCTCCTTCTAATCCACGACTTATCATTCCACTGGAATTTTCTGTAAGCAACTATGGATCCGGTTCTTGGTCTAAGTTCTGTCTCGTATGCATATGGATCTCCTTTTTCCAGGATTTCATCATTTTTCCCCCTGATGGCATACTTATAAATTTCTCCTGCTTTTACCTCTGGGATAAAAAGGCCCCAAACTCCTGAGTCTCCAATAGGGATCATTGGATTTGCAGTATGGTTCCAGTTGTTGAAATTGCCTATCACTGAAACTGACTTCGCACTTGGGGAATAAACCAGGAAGTTTACTCCATCCACATTGTCCAGTTGTATTATACTTGCCCCCATAAATCGGTAAGTGTGAAATAAATCTCCCTTTTGATAATTGTATATTTCACTCGGATAAATGGGTTCAAATGCGTATGGAGAATGCCTCCTTTCGTCAATTCCCGATTGATTTTTGAAAACTGTAAGTAATTTCTTGGGATCACTGTTCAAAGGCAGTTCCAATTCGTACAAACCGCTGGATATCTCAATAATATTCTGCCTTTCCCCTTCAATTTCTACATATACTTCTCTTGCATTCGGCAGAAAAAATGAAAACGTCAATTTATTCCTGATTTTTCTCGATCCTAAAACATCCCTGGGATCATATAGCTTGAACTCATAAAGTTGTTTAATCTTACCTTTCCTGTCCATATTTTCATATTAGAATCCAGAGATTTTATATATTGTTTTTCCAAACCACTTAAATACTATTTCCAGTCCAATTCCAAAATTACACATTCTATCATAAGGTTATAATAATTTCCCTAAATCTCAGTTTATGACAGAAAACAACGAGCAAAATTCAAACTACAGACCAAAGGGAAAGATAAAGATTAACACTCCTCCACCGCCTTTGCAGACTGCGCCACAAGCCTCCACTAAATACAAGGATGTTAAACATACCATTATGGTTATGAGTGGAAAGGGAGGCGTGGGAAAGAGTACATTTTCAGTCAATCTTTCAGTGACCCTTGCAAGGATGAGAAATGTAGGACTCATCGATGCTGATATAAACGGCCCTGATGATCCCAAGTTACTTGGGGTCACGAAAGAAAAACTATATACTGCAAATGAAAAAATTATACCCATCCTGACCAAGTATGGCGTTAAGGTAATTTCAATGGCATTCCTTCTACCAAATGAAAAGACTGCAGTCATCTGGAGAGGTGCTTTGAGGCATAAGGCAGTCCAGCAATTCCTGGAAGATGCCCAGTGGGAAAATACTGATTATATGATATTGGATTTTCCACCTGGAACCGGTGACGAGGCACTTACAGTAACCCAGTTAATTCCACAAGCAGATGGTGTGATTATAGTTGTTACTCCACAGGAATTGGCCCTACTGGATGCACAGAAAGCTATCAATTTTGCACAGCAGATGCATGTAAAAGTAATTGGAATTGTGGAGAACATGAGCGGTTTTGCATGCCCTCACTGCGGCAAGGTCACAGACATATTCAAATCTGGAGGAGCCCAGAGACTGGCCGAAGAATTAGATATTCCATTTCTTGGTAAAATTCCAATATTTCCAGAAGTTGTAGAAATGGCTGATTCTGGAATTCCAGCTGTAGAAGTTTCTGATTCTGTTAGAGATATATATGAAAAAATCGCAGACAAGATCATAAATATTACGGAAAAATCATAATTATACTACTCTTACTGCTAAAATTCAATAAATTTTAATAAAAGTTAAATTAAAAATAATAAAATGGCACTTGGTATGACCACTTAATGTTCGAAAACATGGATTGTGCATTTGACCTATTAGTTACTGTGGACTGAATACCTCGGCGAACCTCGGCACTTACATCCCAGTTCTATCAATCTCATCTTTTATGAGAGGTCTCAGACGATGTCTCTTTTCAGGGTTGGCTTCAAGCTTAGATGCTTTCAGCTTTTATCCAAGTATGGCGTGGCTACTCGACAATGCCCTGCCGGACAATCGATAAACCAGAAGCCACGAACCCCCGTTCCTCTCGTACTAAAGGCTCCTTCCCTTCAGACATCGAACACTCCCACAGAGAAGCAACCCTACTGTCTCGCGACG
>JAJZXP010000309.1 GCA_021806345.1 Thermoplasmata archaeon
ATAATCAATTTACCTTATTATGAATACTTTTTTCATATACTTTGATTGAGAAATTAATTTCGCATCTATGTTTGGGTGAAATATCGTTTTTTGAGTTCGGAACAGATCAATAATAGGTACTTTTTCATCTAAACTCATTAATCTCGTTTATTATTATTTATTATTACATTTTTTTCTTTTCTTGGAGGTATATACATGAAAACTAAACCGATGACAGAAGACAGGAAGATTCCCAGGTCAGTGAGCATCAGGCAGAGCATCGACAGGATAGCAAAGGAACAGGGCATAGATCTGGGATCAATTGTTGAGGATGCAGTTCTGATGGCTTGTGGTTCAGATCCAGAAGAGATTGAACTTCAAAAGCTGGAAAAGGAGATATCCAGGTTGAAATCAGATCTCGCCCCAAAGATCTCACGAGCATCATATCTCAGGGAATCAGTCCAGAGAAAGAAGAGGTTACAGACAGATCTCCTGATGGAAAGAGAATGCCATGGGTGGTATCTGAGATCAATGGTCCAATCAGGAGTATTCCGGGTAATGCACAAGGAATCTGTTGATCCTTCAACCGTCATAAAACAGCTTCTGGCGGATGGAAATATCTCTAAATCCGATATTGAATCGACAGGAAATGGATGGAGGATGTCCAGAAACACTTCAAGGAAAGCAGAACGTTATCTTTCCATATTCCTTGATAAAGAGGGCAACCTCTCCCCTACCAGGGAAAGTGCATGGGTCATTCCGGGTCAGGAGGACGTTTTGTCCAAGTATTCCGTCTCCCTGGATTTCGATAAACTCAGTAATGAAATTATCTCAAACAATCAGATCGGTGACGAACCCGTGGAGTTTTACTTGCACTTCAATCCAAGGATAGTATCTGACAGGGTAAAGGCAGAGGTCAAGAAAAAGATGGAACCTGAATACATGCCTGCGAGAGTTGAGGTGACCGACGCATGATCTCATTATGTCATTTTCTGGTAACTTGACTGATCTATCACTTACAAATCCTAAAGAATTCGTGGAGGATATGATCTTCAATGGTGCCCGGGGATACATCGCACACAGCGGAGAAGGCCAGAAGATTGTTGTTATGAAAATACCAGGAGAAGATAAGAATGTTCTTCACACCCTGATTCATGAAATGTCATATGCAAGGCTGGAGCATCTGTACAGAAAGGATCTTCCAAGAGGCCTTGCTGAGAGTGAAGCCGAACTGTCCACTTACCTGGTGGGTACACATTTTGGATTTGATTTCAAGGGAGATTCTGCAGCGTATATCAAGGGATGGCTGGATGATGCCAAGGCCAAAGGCAGCAACCTTGGAAAGGAGAACATCGACAGGGTGATGAACAATGCAAGGTGGCTGATAAATGAGATATCGCAGAATATATGAGGAGTGAATAACTTTAAAATCGAAGAATAGATTAATAAGCGTATAAAATGTTATCTTTGATAAGTATGTCATTGTCATATCGTCCTACAATTATACTTGTAAGCTGGAAGGGTGCCATTTACGGGCCACGGAGGTCATATTAATATGAGTTTTAGTATGAAGGAACTGACTCCCGAAAGATTGCTGGGCAGGGAATTGAATGATGTGGAGCGAAAAAATTCTCCTAGAACTTTATTTGTTTCTGGTTCTATGGAAATACCATTGCATGTGCCCAGATGTGCAATTGTTGGAACCAGGCTACCGTCACCAGAGGGTCGACTAATAGCCAGAGAGTTGGCTCAATTTTTATCAGAGCATGGTATAACTGTCATAAGCGGGTTGGCCAGGGGAATTGATAGCGAAGCACACAAAGGGTCCATTGAATCCGGAGGACGTACGATAGCGGTAATTGGGACACCCTTAGATAAATTCTATCCAAAAGAGAATATAGAATTACAGAAAGAATTGATGAAAAACCACTTGGTAGTGTCTCAATTCAGAATCGGCCAACCAATTTACCCTGGAAATTTCATCCAACGAAACAGAACAATGGCACTACTGTGTGATGCTTCAGTTATTGTTGAAGCAGGTGACTCTAGTGGAACTCTAAGCCAAGGATGGGAGGCATTGAGACTCGGTAGGCCACTTTTCCTTTGGAAATCTATAACTGAAAATAGTAACTTGAAATGGCCGGCTGAAATGTTGAAATATGGGGCCATCCAGTTAGATGATTTTTCCATGGTACTGGAAGAACTTCCATCAAATGGTTCAGGATTCGAGGTCCCAGAGTTGTGAATTCTCTTAAGATTGAATCATTGGAATACGGAGCGTTGTTTTCATATACCCCGCGGCCACTTGGGACTATTGATACAATGAAAAAAGCAAAAGAGTATACCATGTGGTTAAAACAGGATAAAATGGTCTCCAAAGGGAACAGTTCCAGTCAAATGCCTATGACGAGGTACGTTGCAGAAATTTTATCTGAAAGTTATCAATCATTACCATTTTCTAATTTCTTTGATGAAGAGACTGTTCTTATTCCTGTGCCGAGTAGTTCTATTGTTCAAAAGGATGGATTATGGGTGCCAGAAAGATTGTCAAGAGAAATGATGAAAATGGGAATGGGGTATGATGTTATACCTTGTTTAGTGAGAGAAAAGGCAATAAGAAAATCTGCTTGGTCTGGATCTTCTACAAGACCTTCCCCCCAGGAACATTATTCTTCCATGTCTGTGAGTAAATCAATCTCAGATTTTCGGAAAGCAATACTCGTCGATGACGTTGTAACCAGAGGTTCAACTTTTCTTGGAAGTGCAAACCGATTAATTGAGTATTTTCCAAAAGTGGACATAAAATGTTTTGCAGCTATAAGAACGGTAAGCAATCCTTCAGATTTTGTGAATTGGTTTAAACCAGTGAAGGGTCAAATAGATTCATCCTTGAATGGTGCGACTCGAAGACCGTGATCGGTAATTCCCATCGGTGAGTGTTAACTTTTGCAGTAAAGCTAAGCTGGAGTTAAAAGATTCAATTTCTTTTAAACGACATCTTCAGCTTTCCGTGCTTAGTGCCCCCCTCTACATGGAGATTTTTGCTAACCAGTCCCCTTTCATAAGACACTAGAAGCGTTGAGGAGAAGTCATCTTCATCAATTAATATCTCAGAATGTTGACCAATGTAGTAATGGGAAGGAGAAAACACTAAGGTGTAATTTTCGAGAAACGGGTATGTCGGTCGCCTATAATCATCACTCTCAGAAATGAGAGAATTTTCCTGGACAAAAACGTCTATGATTTGAGGGCTATCTTTTCCAGGCAAAAGATCGAGCCTTTGTGTAGAGTCAGAAAGTTGACTATGAATTAGATTCCTTTTATTCTTCTCTTGACTATTATCATAACTGAATGGTTCGGGAATTGACTCCCACTTCAGAACGAAGGTCTTATCGATTCCATCTTTAGTTCTCCACTTAAGGTAGGCTGTACTGTTTTTAGCAGATGTTCTGCCTACGTTACGGACAGCTACTCTGTAAACATACGCGGTAGAATCAAATGTCTGCGGTATATCAGAACCTAGACTCCAAGGCAGAGTCAAAGAGATCGGTGAGCCGGCATTCTCTTCAGATACCGATATTCTTGCTGGTTTGGCTAAGACTTCAAACAGTAGTTTTGGTCGATTGAAACGATCCCAGGCCCAATTCCCTAAAAATATTGCCAACAGGGCAGTGAAAAATGATCCCACCAACGGAAATGTATCTGAAAGTGCACCGGGGGTCGTAGCTGGGTGGAATAGAGTTTGATGCCAAAAAACAAATGCTAATAGTCCGATCAAGAGGAGAACCCCTATTACGATTATGAGCAATAAGTGTGAATATCTGAACTCTGTTCTTTCATATATTTGACCTTTCACGATTTGGTACCATCCTGAAAGTGTTTTAGTTTTTTGTGGTTGTGAGGTAACTAAATGAAAAGTTCGTTAACTTTTCCCTTACAACCCAACATTCTTATCTAACTAAGCATTGAACATATTATGTCAGTAGAACCAAAATGTGACAAATGCGGTAGCACCTGTATTAAAGAGACAATAACTGGAGGAATGACACAAACAGTATACTGGGAAGATGGATATGTAGTTCGTGCAGAAACGACCTACGAAAAAAATGATGACCACTCAGAATTCTTTTGCAAAGATTGCAAAAATAAATTCTAAGCAATAACTGATAGTTATCTAGTGACCTTTGTTACTGCAATAAGTTTTTCTGTCATTCAAACGGTAATAAGTGGAATAAGTTAACTTTTGGAGTAAAGCTTCATGAGCTTCAGAGAAAAGCCTCGTACATCTTTCTAGTTGATCTTCACGTAAACCATGACAACTCGATTCTTTCCAGAGTTGTAATGT
>JAJZXP010000394.1 GCA_021806345.1 Thermoplasmata archaeon
ATGGAAAATATGATAAATAGACACAGTATCGTGGTCTGCGAGCGGAGGTTGCCGAGCCTGGTCAAAGGCGACAGACTCAAGATCTGTTTCCGTAGGGGTTCGCCGGTTCGAATCCGGCCCTCCGCATCTGCATTCGTAATCGAATAGGTATATCAAGACTATAATCTGAAGCGGTCTTTAAATACTATGATTATGGAGTGCTTCCAATTTTCTCCTGACCTTTTCAGGCAGATCAGTTATACATAGCGCACTAAGTAATTGCACATAATTTCACTAGAGTGTTGTTTGGTTTGTCATACACATCGAACTGTTCCATGACTGCCCATATAAGCTCCCCCCACCGACGGGAAGTACCTGTTGTGAGTACCCTTTGACTTGATGAGCTTCCACACTCGCTCTATGGGATTCAGCTCAGGAGAATATGGCGGCAGGAATTCCAGTATAATATGAGGATTACTCTCCGGAAAATCCTTCAGCAGATTTGCTGGTGATACTTTGCGTTGTCCAGCACCATGTGTATTTTCCCTGACACCGGAGATATGGACAAGAGAAACGCCCTGAATGTGACTGCATTGTATTTTTCAGTGATGATTGTACTCAGCACTCCGCTGTAAGGATCAACTGCACCGAATACAATTATACCTTTCCTTGTTGGTTCCTGGAGTACCACAGGATCCGTATCCTCAGGCGGCACCCACATCCTGTACCTGGTTCCATGCTGATAGAAGTGTCACTCGTCCAGGTACATGATTCTGGATTCGGAAGATATCAGATCAATGAGTTTTTTTAAAATTGCCCTTCTGTTCCAGATAGCCCTTCGCGATCATTGGCCTTGGTCTCCTGAGTCTGAAACCTAGGACATTGAAGATGTTCTGGCAGTGTCTCACTCCCATCTCAATGCCATAGTGATCCATGAGATGCTGCATCAGGAGGATTCCGTCCCACATGTTCTGTTTGTAGCCAAAATCATGAGGGTCCTTCCGGAGATCCTGGTCAATCTTGTCCATGATTTCATCCGATATCCTCGAAGGCCTGCCTGTTCTTGGCCTGTCCAATAGAGAGACGAGACGTCGATTGTTGAACTGCTTCACCCAGTATTCCACCGTCCTGGGTGAATGCCCAAGTATCTCCGAGACATCATAGCAACTCATTCCCTTTGCAACCATCAGAACACCATGCAGACGGTGATCATATCTTGATTTCGGAGACCTTATTATCTCGTTCCGCAGTGCAATTACCATATCTTCTCCGTCTTCAACGGATAGCTTTCTCGTTGAACGATGAATAACAATGGTCTATATCTATATCCGTAAACACTTATTGCGTTATGTATAGAGCATATGGTATGTTATAAAATCACAGAGTCCTCATTTTAATTATTTTAGATAACAGAATGACTCAATTCTGATAAAGTAAGGATCTATGAAGAGTAATTAGTAAAGAATTTATATATAATTATTACATAAGCAACTTGGTAAATGGACGTTGTGCTTAAAGAAAACTTAAAGACTCACATTTCAAGACTTTCAGGAGAGAATTTCCAAGCTTTTACAGATTTTCTGTTTACTAAGAAATATGGCTCTTCCTTTCGAGCTTTACGTCATCACCGAGATAAGGGCTGTGATGGAATAATCCAAAATAAAATGGTTATCGCCGTTTATGGACCCGAAAATGGAAGAAATACGTTGGCCAGCTTCAAAACAAAATTTTCAACCGATTATCAAAAATATCAGGAAAACTGGTCCAAACTTTATCCTGAATTCCTATTTGTCTACAATTCATCACTCACTGGTGAAATGGCTAACTTTGTTAAACAAAACTATCAAGAATTCTCTATTATGGATCAAAATGGCATTTTTGAACTGATCGAGAGTCTACTTTATTCAAAGGTGTTTGAAATAGTCAAACATCTTCGGATTCCAGAAGAATATTTTTCTGTTGACGTACTTACTGAAGTTATAAACGATTTGAGTAAAAGTGGTGATGAATATGCGTCTGTACCGTTGGTAAAACCCATTTATATAGAAGACAAAATCATATTGAACTATGACTTATCAGACGTTGAATCGATGAAAGAAGAATATTATGATACCTTGCCTGACATAAGAACTATCGAAGTCATATTAAGAGAATATGGGGATGGAGAAATAACTGCGTTGAAAAGTAAAATAAGGACGCTATACTCAGAGCTTGCTGGTAGTTTTAAGGAGAGATTCAATAATCTTGCCAACAGACTTAGTGAGCGAAGACCTCATGATGATATCTATCGAAGTAAAGTAAGATCTGTTTTGCTTTACATGTTCGAACTATGCATAATTGGTAGGAGAACACCCACATGATTTTGCCAGAGCCAGAATCTGATATCACATTAAATCTGCTAGTTGTGGCCGCAGATATGATTAAGATTTTAAAAAAGCCAAAGGATTTCATCTTTATCGACACACTCCTTGATAGATTTGTGGAATTAGACAAAAGGAGAACAAAAGACCTCTTTTACCTATCTATAACAATTTTGTTCTCACTTGGAGCAATAGAAATGAGCAATCACATGGTAAGGTTGAGTTCCTTTGATACTGCTTGATAGAATTTATTCGGAAACGGAATTGTTCGACGAAGTAAAATTTAACAGCGGGGTAAATCTCATAATAGGGAGATACTCAAAACGTGGCGTGGAAGGAGATGTAAATGGAGTTGGGAAATCAACTCTGGTTAGATTAATAGATTATGCTCTCTTATCAGAATCAGTAGTAAGAAACCACTTTGATGTGAAAAAACTCACATTTTTGAAAGGTCATTCCACAACTCTGCAATTTCATACACAGTCTAAAGTCTACTCCGTAAAAAGAGCTTTTGATGACCCCAAACATCCTTTTTTTAGTGATATACAAAATGAATTAATACCCTATGATATTGACGAACTTAGGAAGCTCTTTGGAGAATTGTTCTTTGAACCCCCGGTACAACCTGAAAATTTTGATCCTAAGTGGTTTCGTGATCTGATGCATTTTTTCATCAAAGATGACATCGACACCCACAGACGTATTGACCCAATTAATTTTATTAATGCAAACAAGAGAAAATTTCAGTATTATTCATACAATGAGTTACTTATGGGCCTACCTTACATCTCCACGATGAACTACGATCGTTTGACCCAAGAACAAGAAGATTTTCGAAGGAGAAGGTCCGAAACTAGCACTAGGTTAGAGAAAGAAAGCGGGATGGATATTCTTAAGATAAGCGCAGAACTAGTTAATCTTGATATAAAGATAGAAATCCTACAACAAGGGATAAGTCAATTTAAATTTTTTAATACATTCAATGAAGTTGACAGAGAATATTTGAGTTTGGGAAGAGATTTGACAGAGCTACTAAGTAAATACAGAAGTGCCACTAAAAGGCTCGAGAAATACAAGGAAAGTTACCTATACGATAACGAGATAGACGAAAACAAAATAGGCAAATTATATTCTGAGTTAAACTCAGAACTTGGATATTTTGTTAAAAAGAAGCTCAACGAGGTAATTGATTTTAGAAAAGAACTCTCGAAGAACAGAGAGCGTTTTCTAAAGACTAGGGAAATTGAACTTTCAAATGTATTAAATGTTCTTCAGTCTCAAATAAACGAAATAGAGGATAAACGTTCCAGACTGTTAGGAATACTAAATAGTAAAGGGGACCTTGACGATCTGAAAGCTTCCTACGAACAACTTGTAAATGAGAAAGCAAGAAAGGAACGCCTAACTTTCCAAATATCAGAGATACAAAGAATAGAGAGTCAACTTAGCGATGCTAGAACAAAAACCTCTGAAACCATATCTCAAATAAATAGAGACATAAACAGCAATGAAAGAAAAATAAGAGATTTGATTTCTTTATTTAATGAAGTAATAAAGGGAACTATCCCAGAATCTGAAAAAGAGTCTAACTTTAATATTTGGCCGCGCAACAAGACAAACTCCCCAGTAACAATAGAAATTAGCATACCAAAAGAGGAAGCATTGGGTCACAGTAGATTCAAAATAGTAGCATACGATCTAACTCTGTTCCTAAATATTATCAGAAACAAATATAAATTTCCCAATTTCCTCATACATGACGGTGTCTTTAATGGAATAGGACTCAAAACTATTATAAGAACTCTAAATTTCGCCGAGAGCTGTTTGCAGAGGCACGGAAAATTTCAATACATAGTTACAGCCAATGAAGGCGATGCTATTCAGTCAAAAGAGGAGAGGAGCAGATTTGGAAATTACATTTTCGAACTAGAAGATAAGGTAGTTGCCGAGTACGATGACTCCGAACATGGTACCATTTTT
>JAJZXP010000034.1 GCA_021806345.1 Thermoplasmata archaeon
TGATTACAATGAACAAATTTGACCTGGAGTTTTACAATGGATATATCAAATCAACACTGAGACTGGCCAGAAAGGTCAAAAATGCTAAATCTCTTGAAGCGGCCAGGAGGATTGCAGAAGAGATGGAGGAAAGGGCCCTGAGGAAACTGGAGGAAACATTGGGTGATCTCTGATTTGAACTTGAATTTTGAAATTAGATTTCCAAGTAATGTTTTTAGAAGTGAATTAATATGTGATACAAGAGGTGGGTCTAAATGAATAAATGGCAAGTTACCTTATTGTTTTTAGGGGACCTCACCCCATTATTCTTAATAGGGTTTCTATTTTCGATCGATCCGTTTCACGAAGTTCAGTTCTACTTCTTTTTAACCCTCATTAGTTTTTCGGTTTTAGGCAGCGTTCTGTGGTTGATTACTATACGAAAAATAAATTCAAACAAATTTACAAGAGATTCTAGAAAAGACAATAAGCAGATATATAAAATCGAGGAAAGGGGAAGCATTTACACGGTATACATGGTGACATATGTTTCCATCATTCCACTACTTTCCGATTCCCTATCGGGTCTCATTGCTTTTGGAATAATAATCCTGATTGTTTATTCAATTTACATTAATAGCGATATGTTATTTTACAACCCGGTTTTAGCATTATTCGGCTATAAATTTTACAGAATTGAAATAGGTGATTCCGAGAAAGCGATGGAAGAAGATTTGGATGAGATATACGTGATCTCAAAAGTTAAATTAACTAGAAAAAATGGGGCAGATAAATCACGATATAGTTTTTACAGTATAACTGATTATACTTATTATGTTAGTTAAATATAATAAGTAAACTTCAAAATATTCTTATTTTATTTCTAGAAGCGAAGCTACTTCTGGAGAGCCTACCAGTGTAATAATCTTCGTTTATGGCGTTTACAACATGCCATATATTTGAATTTTCAATGTCAATTTTGCCATTTGTGTCCGGCTTGATATCTAGGTTGTAATCATTTGCATAAGCTATTATATCATTCGGCTGAATGGAGTCCATGTAATTTCCCATATAGGAAAAATATATCTTTCTGGCTTTTCTTGAGTCTTTTTTTAGTATTTCAATGAATGAATTCTCATTGGAAAATAAGCGTTGGTTATTAGCTGAGTGCGACTTTACTAATTCAATTATTTTTTCATGGTAATTGAAGATTGATTCGAAAATAGTCTCATTTGAGATAATCATATAATCTTTAAAGCTAAAGGAGGCAAATTTATCAGGAATTTCATAAATCACTACTTCACGAAGTTTTTCGAAAGTCCCAGATTCATTCATTGTTATAAGTTTTCCAAGCTTAGATTTCTCAATTAGATTTGTCTTTCTAAGGGTTCCAAATGCAACGAAGTCACCACATCTTACTGCAAATTTCAATCCTGAAGTATTATCGGCTGTTGTCCTATCTAGTGATCTGCGGTTAGTATTTTCAATTTCTTCAAGTATTCTTCTGGCATTCGGTACTTCATTTGTTCTTATTATTTCTACTCCATTTTCAAATGTTCCGTCATTGTCTTGATACCTAACGATCTCCGAAGTAAGGAAATCTGAAATGGAAGTCCTTATTGACTCAGCAAATTTCTCTCCAATTTCCTGTGTAATTGAGGCTAAATAAGCTATTGGATTTTTATTTCGGTCATAATGATATACAAAATAGTTTATATCACGGCCAACAACTTTTTTACGGAACTCTTCAAGTTGCCTCCTAAGTTCCTCAATTTCCTTTGAACTAATAGAAATGTCATCATTCTCAGGCAAATTAGTCACCCCACAGCATGATCCCTGTACCACCGTTCTATTTTTTCCTTAATGGCCTCCCTGATGAAATCCTGGGATGACATCCACAGATCATGTTTTTCCACAATCTCGTTAATTTCTTTGGCAAGACCTTCCGGAAGTTGTAAAGTTAGTTTTACTGACTGTTTAGGCATCTGAGTTTATATACTGATAACGTTTAAATAATTGCAAGTGTTTAGATGTTTATAGAAGTCTAAACGGTGTATATGAATGTCTGAGAAACTTACACTTGTATTGCCTGATGAGCTGAGCAAAGCAATCAGCAGCGAAGCAACAGGGAAGTATCTGTCCAGACAGCAGTTTATTTTAGAGGCTGTCAGGGAAAAACTTGAGAAAGCTAACGGAGGTATTTTTAAATGAAAACGGAAAAAATGAATGGTTTGTGGAACCGAGTAAAGAATTGTATGCGATTTAAAACGTTTTCCTCCAGCGATAAGAAAAAGAGGAATCTGAGGAATCGAATCCTGGAGATTCAGGACACTCTTGGATACCTGAAGCCTCTCAGTGAGAGTGTGCGAAGCAACAGTTGGTTCGATGCGATCCTGAGGTACTCATACCACAAGGAGAACAGACTTCTCAGGAAGTATGTCAAGCTGTATGGTGAGTTCCCTGTGGGAGTGGCAGAGGAGGTGTTTCAGTGAATTTCCGGATTGAGAAGACAAGGATGAAATCAGAGCTTTTCAACAATAAGTTTGCCTTCATCGGTAACAGTTATCCTGACCTGGTCTCCAGAATTAAGGGGAAACTCTTTCATGAGCCTTTTGGAGACATAGATGATCCCTTCTCCTCTGGTCCCGATATGAAAACTGCCAGTTCCCCGCTTTTCCATTTGTATGAAATAAGACAAATCCTAATAAGGTATGTTAATTTCATACGAAATCATAAGATTAATATAACTTCATTTTCTTATAGTTTCATACGAAAGGTGATGAAATGGAGGATGAGATGATAGCAGTAACCACAGTGCACATGGACAGGAAATCTCCTGGTCTAATTATCCGGCTTCCCAAAAGGATTGCCCAGGAGATAGGATGGAAAGACAAACAGCAGGTTGTTGTAGAAACGGACGGCTCAAGGCTTATGGTGAGGGTGGCTCAGCAATGACATCCGACTACAGGGACTACTTCACACTCATCGGAAAGGGAAGATGGGAATGCAGGCTATGTGGAGTTACTCTATCATACAATTCAAGGGAAAGACATCTTGAGAGGGTCCATCTAATCGAAGCACCGATACAAAACAGCCACAAGAGCGAATGGACACGTCCTGACAGAAAGAAGTTCATCGAGGCGTACAACAGGATCGAATACCACAGATGCAACCTGGAGGCTGAAGCGTGATTCCCATGATATCGGACATGTGGGATGTCTACCTGACTCTGGTCAGGAATGGATGGAAAAAATATCGGAGGATGACAGGAAGATGAATTATGATCTTATGAAAGTGGCAAGGGAGCAGCAGAAATTCAGAGGGCAGAAATCCTTAGATCTGTTCGGGGAGGATAAAGATGACGGTCTTTGACAGTTCAGGCTATCTAATCCTTCCCAGGGGAGCCATTGAGGAATTCAGGAAGGAGAAACAGCTAAACAAGGCCAGATACCCGACAGGTGTTTATGTCTCATGCCCTAGATGTGGCCACACCTGGGAAAGGCAGGGCAGGTCTGCTGGCATTCTCAAGTGCCGCAAATGCAAGAACAGAATTATGGTAGGTGAGATTTTATGATTTCAGAACAGAAGATGGATATTGAAAAATCAAGGAGGGAGTATTACCGCTATCTCAATCAGATCTATGAGGAGATCTCGGAATTCCTCAGGTCAGAGGACGGAGCGGTAAACGCACAAAAGCTGGAGATGATGTTTGAGAAGACTGCATCACCATATGTGTACTGGCTCAAGGAGAACCAGAGCCAGTCAGTCCAGAGGGAAATGGATCCTAAGGCACGTGAAACCCTGTTAAAAAGCCTTGAAAAGAAGTACCAACTGATCATACAGGATGGGAAATACTTCATAAAGGGGATTCTGAGCGGCGAAGATTTCAAAAGGCTCAATGAGAACATGAAGATAGCCGGATACAAGTATGACTCAAAGGACAGGGCTTTTGTGAGGGATGTGAAGGCATGAGGGGAAAAGAGATAGATCCGGTCTTGAAGCAGATGCTGGATGAATTCCAGGACTGGGCACTTTTTGACGGAAAATATTCTGCAAGCACAATAGTCAGGGATGTGAGGAGAATAAAGGAGCTCTCTGCAGTGATGAATGTCATCTCCCCTAACCTTGATGATGTAAGGGCTTACTTCCTTGAGAAGATAAGGTCAGGGGCAAAGCGCCAGACCCTGAACGTAACAAGGAAGGCCCTTCTCAAGTGGTTCCGCTTCCTTAACGACAGCCATGGGAAGGGTATATCATTCTCAATTCCAAAGTTCAAGGAGCCCAGGATATCCGTGGGATGGATACCTGACGATGAGGATGTCAGGAGGATCCTTAGG
>JAJZXP010000154.1 GCA_021806345.1 Thermoplasmata archaeon
GAGGAGAGGAGCCCGGGAGCGAAATTTGGCATTGTGAGGTTCAGTGACGATCTCAGGTCTACCATTACATCTGAAGTTTATACCGATATAGGAAAATGCAAATATTGTGGTGCTCCAACGTCAGCTGAAGTCTGTGCAGTGTGTAGTAAAAAAAGAATTACTCCAGACAATTTTGAGCTATCTTAAGGATCGCTGAGGTAGCGTTTCCCATTGAATCTCCATCGTTTTACGAAATGTTTATTACGCCTTCACTGATTTTGGCAGACTGCTTTAATCGTTAGGGGTTGTAGCTTAGCATGGTTTGAGCACCCGGCTGATAACCGGGAGGTCACCGGTTCAAATCCGGTCAGCCCCATTCCCTATTTGGGGATATAGATAAGACCAAAAAAAGTTGTGATTTTTTGAAATAATTATATTAATTTGAATATACTATATATTGAGGTGGGGATTAAAAATGATAATGCCATCAGAAAAGAAACCAGAATGGACTGAAACAGTAACCGAAACTTTGGAGGGTCTTAAATCAAATAAAGAGTCCTTTTTGAATCATCATCGGAAGTGATTCATTCTAAATGACTTCATCAGCATGTTCCAGGAGAGTAATTTCTTTTTTAGTTAAACCATACAGAGAGTATACCAGATCGTCTATTTCTGATTTGATTTTCAAATCCTTTTGTTTAAGTTCGGTTAATCTATCCGTGACATTTTCCCCAATTTCACTTACTTCTTTGTTAATTTCAAGCAGAGTATCTACCTTTGATATAGTGCTATCTATTGTCTGCAAGTCAGTTTCATTTGTAGGATAGGCAATCCTTAGGGCTGACAGATATGCCTTGTTCATATCGTCTGATAAACGATGTGTGCAGTAGAAATTCATTAATTTGGAATTCAGGAGAGCCAGTAAGAATTTTAATTCCTTTTTATTATCGTTTTTAACATTAATTATTTGAATAGTCTTAAGAGTGAAATAACCAGTTTCATCATAAGTGGCAATTATCCTGTCTTTCAAGCTATCATTCCTAATTCTTATAACCATTATTTTTGGTTTTTTATATTTTAAGTTTAAAGGGTCTTTAATAGGAAAATATCTGCCATTGTACTTATACCCAAACTTCCAGATATCTTCAGGAATGAGAATAGGTTTCAGTTCACCAGAACTATTCGATAAGGAAATCATATTTTTACCACCCTCGCTCCCTCTTGATATACTCAGGATGTCTTTACTACCTAGTGTTGGAAATTTTTCTATTTTGTTTATCAAACTTAAGAACTGTTTACCGTTGAATAAACGAAAATCTTTGTTTTCTAGGCTATTAATTGTAGAATAGGAGACTGTATTATTTATATCAGAATCCTCATTTGATATCATTGCTAATCTTAAATCTCTTTGCCTTTTTTTACTTAGAAACAAATGTTGGAAAAAATAATCCTGGTCATTCCTATCACTTTTTAATCCAATAAAAATCGCATTCTCGGTTGCTTTAGCGTCATCAAAAACATGACCAACTTCGAATATCTTTTTGATCTGAAATCTTGAAAGCAAAAAATTTCGGAAGGGCAAGAAGTCATTCTTTCTCAAGAACGTGTCCGGGATAATGAAGGAAAAATATCCATCCTTCAAGAGAATAGAATTAGCTCTTTCCATAAACAAGGGGTAGGTATCATAATTCTTCTTACTACTTGTCAAGTAATTATTGTCCAAAAAATCAAGTTCTTTACTCGTTAAGTCTGCACCATACGGCGGATTCCCAATCACAATGTCGAATCCACCATCTTTCATAATCTCTGGGAATTCCTCTTCCCACTTGAAAGCCCTATCAGAAATAAAAGGATCATCAATTAAACTGTTTCCAACCTTTATATTGTTTTGGAGTAATGGTAATCTATGTTTCCTCTCTGATATCTGCAATAATAAGTTCAACTGAGCTATTTCTACAGCTTTGGGGTCTAGATCAACACCAAAGATATTATTCTTGAGAATCTCTGTTTTAGTTGAATAAAATTCAATTTCGTTTCCATCCATCTCAGTATTGAATTTTGTCTGACTAACAGTTCTCGCACTTTCAGAGATTTCTTTGTTCCTTTCATAATATTTGCTCCAGTATTCCTCAAGTTCCTTGTAAGCCCTTATCAAAAAGCTTCCAGAACCGCAAGCAGGATCAAGTATCCTCACCTTCCTTATTTCTTCAGGAGTATGAGTTTTTATAAATTCACCAACAGTGTTCTTTACTATATAATCAACTATAGAAGATGGTGTATAATAGATGCCCTGCTCTTTTCTATGTGTCTTTGATTCTTCTAATTTCGCCCTCTTTGGCGTTGATTTCAGGATATTCCCCAAATACTGCTCATATATGTTCCCCAAAACATCCGATTCAATGATAGAGAAATCATAACGATATGAATTGTCTTTTGACTGATTAAGTCCCTCGGTTACTTCTTGTAAAGCTTCATTGTCGATGCAGAGATCATCGCATAAATGGTGAGCGAAGAGTTTGCTGTTATATTTATCATCAAAATCCTTGTATATCCTTGATATTTCCTTTATAAGATGGCCTTTACCTTTTGCATGCCATTGCCTAACATTGGATTGTAACTGATTCTCTTCTAATCCTCTATCTTCAGCATTCCTTATGAAAATCAAACGATCCAGAATTCTCTGGACTGATTCATCTACTTCATCCTGAGTAAGATGTCTGTCCTGATTATTCCTGACAATATCTTTAGAAAGTATCTCACGAAAGTGGATCATATCTTGTAAAAGCTGTTTGTTAATTGGGTTCTTTAACTGTTTCTTTCCAAATTTAGATGCGACCTTGTCAAGTTCGCCATCTTCAAAGGCCTTCTTCGAAAGATAAGTAAAGCTAGTGTCAGACAAAAAATCATTTGAGTGAAGAACAAAGAGGCGGTTATTTCTATAATCTGGGTCCTTCCAGTCCGCATTGTATAAGGCAATTGTTTCAAAATTGGTAAGTATAGCCCATGAGCATGACTTCATCCAAGCATAATCTATGGCCTGGATTACATATTTTGAGTTTCGATCAATGTTATCTTCCTTTAAAGATTTAGCTTCAAGGAAAAACTTAGGTATTCCATTTATGCGGAATGCATAATCAACTCTCTTTTTGGAAATCGTTTCTTCCGCACTTACGGAATCATTGCTTTTCCCTCTATTTGAGAAATTCCAACCTAGAGATTCAAAAAGTGGTTGTATGAAATCTTTCTTTGTGGATTCTTCATTATATTTCCTGATTTCACCGGACTTTTTTATTTCTTCGTATTTTGTTATGAGTTCAATGATTCTTTCAAAATTAATACCGAAATTTTCTTTTGCTTGATCTATTTTATCCATTTTTCACCACATTCCGGATATATCAGAGCTATTTCCTTTAATCAAGTCATCTTCAATTTCAAACTTCGCTTCTGGATATTCTTTTTGAAATAAGCCAACTAAATCTTTTAGTATGCTTTTATCTATGTTTTCTATTGGAATTTCTTCTATTTTAGTTCCATCATTAGACGTCATTCCTCAAGAAAAACCCAATATCACTTTGTACTTCCACTTTTCTGGGTCTTTATGCTGTCCCTTTTCAACTTCGGTAACAAATGTATTGAATAATATTTTTCCCTCCGAACGTAAATTTTATTTTGGTTTATCTGACCACTTATAATCCCAAACATCACTACTACACCTGAACTCTTTCACAATAGCTATATACATATTCGAAAATGTTGCTTAATCAATCAAGTTTTATACAATTTACACTTTTATTTTCTGAATTCTTTCAATATTTTATTTCCATCTAGACCAAAAAAGGTTTATTTTTTCATGGAATTCAGCATCATGTCAGAGGGTGGTCCCAGATACTGGCTTTATCTGAGCTATTCAATTCCGAAGATAAACAAGGAGGAATTTGAGAAGCTGGACCTGTTTTCAAAGTGGCTTGTTTCTTCTAGGTCTGCAGTTCTCGTAATGACATTCATAAGCGGGCTTCTTGGTGTCCTTTTTGCAGCCCTCTATGGTTATTACAATCTGACACTTTCAATTCTTGTCATAGCAGGACTTGTAATATCTCATGCGGCTAGCAACCTGTTCAACGATTATTGGGACTTCAGGCAGGGTGTGGACACTGATAACTATTTCAGGGCAAAATATGGCCCTCAGCCTATTGTATCAGGTTTGCTCTCTGAAAAACAAACATTGAAGTGGGCAATTCTAACAACTGTCATAGGGTTAGTGATCGGAGGCTATCTTGTATTTGTAAGAGGTTACATTGCCCTTCTGTTAATTGTGCTTGGATTGTTGATCATAACGC
>JAJZXP010000204.1:0-16099 GCA_021806345.1 Thermoplasmata archaeon
GAGAAATATCCTGAACCATTAAAAGCAATAAAGCAATTTAATAACCTTCTTTTAGACCTGACTGGCTTCGACTCAAAAGAAAGAAAAAAGAGGTTTTCTAAAATTTAATATTTTTAACACACTAAGCAAGATTATTTGTATTTTATCTTGCTTGAAGGTCTGAAGACAAACTTTTCCTTCTGGGGAACTTTGATCTCCTTCCTTGTCTGTGGGTTCTTTGCCGTTCTGGGTTTCTGTGTCTTCCTCTCGAAGATACCAAATCCAGCCAGGTTAATCTTCTGTTTCCTGTTGGCCTCTGCTACCACTTCGTCAAGGAACTCCTTAATGACTTCCCTGGCAACCTTCTGTGTCTGTCCGGTCTTCTTTGAGACCTCCTTTGACAACTCACTTATGCCTACCATGTTTATCAATACATAATATACATACTACTATTAAAATATTTTTGTTTAAAGATTAGTAAATAACGTTAATTACATATATGTCAGATATTCAGGTCTTTTGATAAAAATAAATAATGCAGATTTAGAAATGCATTTGGGAGAATTCTGCATCTATTTTATTAGGAAATTTTGATTTCTACTTTGGAAATGGATGGAATAGAGTTATCTGAAATACTAACATCTATCTATGGGAATCTCGGATGGTGGCCTGCGGAATCAAGTGAGGAGGTTATAATTGGAGCAATCCTTACACAGAACACCTCATGGAAAAATGTAGAGAAGGCTATGCAGAATTTGCGCAAAAAATCACTGAACACCCTTGAAGGAATTCACGCTTCAACTCCAAAAGACCTCATGGAATGCATAAAGCCTGCAGGATATTTTAATGTAAAATCACTATACCTCAGAGAAATCTCCAGTAAATTAATCGAATACGGGGGCATTGAAGAACTGAAGAAATTGGATGATATCCATCTGGAGCAATTCATCATAAACATCAAGGGAGTGGGAAAGGAAACCATGCAGGATATTATTCTGTATGCTTTCCATAGAAAGAAATTTGTAATAGATAAATACACGACCAGGCTCTTTCAAAGAATGGGAATATTGGAAAGCAATTCCATGGAAAATGTTACAAGATCAATTGAAGAAAACTTAAAACTTGAGGAAATTAAAAACTTTCATGGAACCATAGTGGAGCTGTGCAAGGACTATTGCAGAAATAAACCACTTTGCAAAGAATGCCCATTGAACAAAACATGTAAATATTATGAGAACGACTTTACTGAACCGTAACCTATAAGTCTCCACCTGTTGGATATTCTTCTTCCAAGGGATATTCTTTCATCGGATTGAACAGCTACTGGATATCTCAGAGTAATCTCCAGTTCTCCTTCCCTGGCATTTGTAACTATTCCGATAGTGTTTGAAGTTCCTATGGTAAGCATAAGACTCTCTCTAGGTTTTATGGGCTCAACTTTCATATCCTCATCGAATCCAACGACTCTTTCAAGCAGGTGCGAGTCAGTGGAGATAAATGTGGCAACGGAAGGAACCTTGCCTGCTTTGCCTAGTATTCTCCCTGTGAGTGAGTCATTCTTCGTCAAGAATGGATCAAGATAGGTTCCAACCGCTGATAATCCTCCCGGGATTATCTTATCGTACGAACTGGATCCTGCCATGAGAGATGACACTTCAGAAAATACGTTCTCCCAAACCTGTTTATTTCCTTTGTTTAGCTGCAGTCCAGGTGCGATTTCTATCTCGTCACCAACCTTTAGGACTCCCTGTACAAGTGATCCTCCCAGTACCCCGCCCTTAAGCTCAGAAGGCTTCATTCCAGGTTTGTTAATATCAAAAGAACGTGCAACATACATTATAGGATCGCTCTTTTCAGATTTCTTCGGAGTAGGAACAAATTCTTCTATTGCTTCAAAAACCCTGTCAATATTTCTGTTGTGATATGCACTCACAGGTATTATGGGTGCCTTTTCGGCCACACTTCCCCTGACGAAGTTCTTTATTTCTTTATAGTTTTCAATCGCTCGTTCCTTTGTTACTAGATCAATCTTATTCTGAATTATTACTATATTCTTGATACCCATTATTTCCAACGCAATAAGATGCTCTCTAGTTTGGGGCTGGGGGCATTTTTCGTTTGCCGCAACAACAAGCAGTGCTCCGTCCATGATTGCAGAGCCAGAAAGCATGGTTGCCATTAATGTTTCATGTCCCGGTGCGTCCACTATGGATATAACTCTCTCAAGTTTGCAGTTTTCACCTTCATGCTTATTTGAGTATTTTTTCTGTCCATTTTCGCAAACATAAATTGGTGCGTCAGCGTACCCCAATTTTATTGATATTCCTCTCTTTATTTCCTCCGAGTGCACATCAGTCTTCTTTCCAGTCAGGGCCTTTGTAAGTGTGCTTTTACCATGATCAACGTGCCCCACCATTCCAATATTTACAGTGGGTTGAGGAAGAACTTCCTTCATTCTGCCTTTTCCTCAGGCTTTTCCAAGGGTGATGGACCATACTGTGTTACAACAAGATTTATCTGTGAAATGTCTGATCCAATAACTGCCCCTCTAAATGTGACTCTCTTTCTTACTCCCCTTTTGGCTCTTGCACCCTTTGTGTAAGTAACCAAAATTCTCTTTTTGCCAGCCATGAAAAGATCTGGTTTCATTGGGAAACCATCGATAGAGGAACCCCCTGTAATTTTCAATTTGTACCCTGGTAACTCAAAAAATATACCATCGATTTCTTCTCCTATTCTTCTTCCATTCAATAGACTGAGATTTTCTGGTTTGATTTCCTTCTTGTATGTTTTACCACTCTTCTGATCCGCTATAACGGCCAGAGAATTTCCACCTGCCATTTTTAATCCTCCAATAGATTCCACGTCATGTTTAAATGGCTTATAAATTTATCAATGATTTTCAACACATCCTTACTCAAGAGTCTGTTGAAATTAAGATTGTTACGGGGATCGTTCTTAATCTCATCAGATGCATAAAACAGTGAGAGTGCCAATCTCTAACATGTTATAAAGATATATTAAATATATAGTGAAGTTATAATTTCATGGTAGAAAAAAATGCTAGCCAAGGTTCCAGTGATGAAAATATAACTGGAAGATTGGAAAGATTACCATTCAGTAGGTTTCACGTGAAGTTTGCACTCATGTTGACCAGCGGAGAATGGGCAGAAAGTTTGATGCTGTTGGGCAACGGTGCCATTTTGTTTTTTGTGGCAACTTATTTTGGACTAACTGGTAATTTATCGACATATGCTCTCCCAGCCTTTTTCTTTGTGGGAGAATTCATTGGGTCAATCATGTTTGGAAGAATTGCTGATACCCGTGGGAGGAAGGCAGTTTTCCTATACAACCAACTAATTTTCGGGCTGGGAATGATAATTGCTGGATTTATGTTTAACTGGCAACTAGTAGCCATTTTCGTCCTTATAGGTGGAATCGGTGTAGGAGGGGAATTCCCGCTTGTCGACAGTTATGGTACGGAAATATTCAGCAAAAAGAACAGGGGAGCATGGCTTGCTTTGATATACACCATAGCAGTAACAGCAGCCCCAATAATCATCTGGATATGCTCATTTTTGAATCCTGCAAGTTACTACGGGTTCAGAATACCTCTGTGGTTTATGGGAAGCGCAGGAATACTTGTTTGGTTGATAAGGTTCAGGTTGAAAGAATCACCAAGATGGCTATCAATCCACGGAAAGATGACCGAAGCAAAAGACGAAATGGATAGAATAGAAGAAGAAGTGAAGAAAGAAACAGGTCTCAAAGAATTACCACCAATCGAAGAAACCATAACCAATCAGGTTAGAGTTTCAAAATTCAAGGAAATATTTGCAGAAGACGTGAGGAAAACCACAATTATGATGGCCATATTCATGTTCTTCCAGTCTGGAATATTTTACGGATTTGTCGTATTTGCGCCAGGACTCGTTGCGGTAACATACCCGACCAGTGATCCTCTGGGAGGAGCTGCAGTAATATTTTCAGGATTCGTTGTGGGAAGCATATTCAACATATTCATAATTGATAAAATAGAAAGAAAGTGGGGCATAATCATATTTGCAATTCTAGGTGGAGTATTCGGCACCTTATTTGGAGTAATCCATGGTTTTGACGAAGTAGTAGCGATGGGTTTCCTCACGTCCTTTATGCTCTGGAATTTTTCGAATTTTATGCACCAGTACAATGCAGAAATATTCCCGACAAGAGTAAGGACAACCGCTGCTGGATTCGTTTATTCAATAAGCAGAATATCAACAACAATAATAGTACTGTTCATAGCTTTCTTCATTGGGGCCAAGAATGCAATCGGCATTTTCACACTGATCTGGATATTTGTCATAATATGCAGTGCTGTGCTTATACTTCTAGGACCTTTGACCACGAAAAAATACGTAGAACAGATTGCCCAGTAATTTTTAATGGGTTACAAATTTTTTTTAAATATTTTTATTTCATTCACCATTTATGATCACCGATGATACATTGAGGGAGGGTATGCAGGCCCCAGGAATTGCTTTCAGTCCTAAAGAGAAAGTTGATCTTGCGGAAGCGATTCATAAGTGTGGGATTGAAAGAATGCTTTTTTCCTATCCATCAGCACATTCCAGTGAGGAAGAGTCAATCAGATTGCTTCAAAATAAGAAAATCTTTAAGGAATTATATGGGTTGGGAAGGGCTATCAGGGAAGACATTGATAAAATTTATTCTACCGGTGCGATGATTTCCCTGCACTTTCCATTTCAGTACAAATCGTTGGATCAGGTCTATGAAGATATTGCTTATGCAGTCTCATTGGGACAAATGGTTGAGGTCTCAGTCATCGATATCACTCAATACTCCATTGAATCTCTGGTGAAAATTGTAAACAAACTATCGGAAATAGGGGTACAAACCATACAGCTTCCAGATACCATGGGGAAGGCAACTCCAGAATTAATTAGAAGGGTTGTATCCGCAGCAAAAAGACAGAAAAATTCAGAAATTGGAGTGCATTGCCACAACGACAGGGGAACATCAATAGCAAATGCAATTGCCGGAGTGGATGCTGGAGCAGATCATGTAGATGCAACGTTTCTTGGGATAGGGGAAAGGAATGGCATTACGGACATGATTTCAATTTCAAGCTACATGAATGAAAGAGGAATGGAAACGGAATTAAATATGAAAGAAATGGTAAAGTTTTCTAGAAACCTTTTTGATATAATTGTAAAGAAGGCAGGTATTGAGTTCTTCGCAAAAAACATACCAAATATAGGGGAAAACATAGGAGTTCATACTGCTGGGACACATGCTGCTTTTGGAGATGTATTCCACGGTTCCAACTATTCGGTAAATGTTTACACAGGAAGATCCATGCTTGAAAAAATACTGAATCAGAGTGAAATTGTTCTGGATAAGGAAAAAATGAAAAAATTGATGAAACTGGTAAAGGATAGATCAGCAGAAGAGGGGAGAGTTATTCTTGCCAATGAAATAGTAATGGAGGCGAAAGGTTTTGTACAGGGTAATTGAACTCGGTCATATCGTCGCAGGACCAACAGCCGGACTGATTCTATCCCAGATGAATTTCGAGGTCATTAAGGTTGAGAAACCTGGAAGTGGGGATATAGCAAGAAAGCTGACTGGAGAAAGTGCAGGATCATTTGCATACTTCAACAGAAACAAGAAAAGTGTTGAGATCAACACAAAGCTTCCTGTTGGAAAGGAAGCACTGGTAAGGCTGATTAAGTCTGCAGACATAATCATCGATAATTTCAGTGCTGACTACATGGTGAAATTGGGACTGCCATACGAGGAGTTGAAGAAAATAAATCCCAAAATTATTTACGTTACAATTAGGGGATACAGTTCACCCTCAGGCCAGGGAAGGAGATCTCTTGATTATCCAATTGAAATAGATTCAGGTATCGCATACATGAATGGCCTGAGCGGGCGTCCCATGAGAGTTGGCGCATCCCTTGTGGATATGTTTTCTGCATCAATGGCTGTCATTGGAATTTACGATGCGTTATTAAAGAGAGAAAAAACAGGAAAAGGAGGAATAATCGATTGTTCCCTTTTCGGCAGCGCAATGTTCATGATCGGTCAGCACATTTCAACGTACCAGATAAATGAAAAGGAATTGCTTCCAATCAATGAAGCAGGATTTGCATGGGGAATTTATGATTTTTTTAAAAGTGAAGACGGGAAAAATGTTTTCATTGCGGTAACGACGGATGATCAATGGAAAAAATTCTGCAGGGCATTCAATTTCGACGAGGAAATTTGGGGAAAATATTCATCAAATGAAATTCGTTTCAAAAATAGGCATGTGCTTTTACCCATTATTTCAGTTGAAGTTGAGAAATATTCATTTGACGTTCTGAAGCAAATACTGGAAAAAAACCAGATAGTTTACTCCCTGTTGAGAAGACCATGGGAATTACTTCAGGACAGTGAAAGTAGAAATGAAATGAATGATGTAAATTACGGTGGGAAAAAGATGAAGCTTCCCAAGGCGCCAATGTCGCAAAAAAGGGAAGAAGAGGTACCCAAAATAGGAGATTCCAATAAGGAAATACTGACTTCACTGAACTTCGAAGAAAGTGAAATTGCCAGGATCACTTCTCCGGAGTAATTTCTCCACTCAGCATTTTTTTAGCATATTCCACCATACCGCCTTCCCTGATTATATCCATGGGTATTCCCTGGGGCTTTCTGAATCTGAAAGATATGTTTTCATTCATGATTTCTGACTTTTCCCATAAAACTTCTACCTCCTCTCCATCTTCAATCTGAAAATCATCGATCCATGTACAGGGTATGATTCCAACGTTTACAGCATTTCTGAAGAATAGTCTTGAAAAATCTTTTGCTATGATCAGATCGATTCCTATCAATTTCAAAAGTGCAGGGGCCTGCTCTCTTGATGATCCAGTTCCGAAATTTTCTCCTGCAATTACCACGTCACCTTTCCTGGCTATATTAAAGAAGTTCGGGTATATGGATTCAAGACAGTGCGGCACCTGTTTTTCCAATGAAAGGTGAAGATACGGTCCGGGAGCTATCACATCAGTATCAACATTGTTTCCCAATTTTATGATTTTTACCATTTCAATCACCAGGAACTGTTATTTTTCCATTTACCGCACTCATTGCCACAACATAAGTATTTGCAAGGTACACTTCGCTGGATGGATCTCCCATTCTTCCCCTGAAGTTTCTATTCACATTTGTAATACATCTTTCATTTGCTGCAAGGACGCCCATATGCAAACCTGCGCACGCTCCGCATGTAGAAGGACCAACTGTGGCACCTGCCTCCAGGAAAATATCAACAAGGCCCTCCCTAATTGCCTGCCTGTAAATCGATCTTGTTGCGGGGACAACCACCAGTTTCACCCCATTTGCCACTCTCTCGCCCTTGAGAACAGATGCAGCCTGCCGCAGATCGCTGATAGTGCCATTGGCACAGTTACCAATGTAAGCCTGGTCTATTTTCTTTCCATCCAGTTTGAATCCATCAATCACATTTCCGGGTGAGTAAGGTGCTGATATCCTTGGGGTTAACTCGGAAAGGTCCACTTCAATCGGATCACTGGTCATTTCAGTATCTGCTAAAGAATGATGCATGGGATTGTTCTCATTCCTTATCAGGCAGGTTTTTGCCCCAGCCTCCACTGTCATATTTGCTGCTGCAAGGTCATCATCAAGTGAAAGCTTACATTCCACATCTTCAATGATCTCCATTGCTCTGTAATTTGCACCATTGACACCGATAATTCTGAGGATTTCAAGAATCACATCCTTGCCTGTAATATATGGACTTTTTTCTCCAGAAACGTGAAAATACATTGTTTCAGGAACCTTAAACCAAATTTTACCTAAGGCAATCAGGGCACCCATGTCAGTGGAACCCAGTCCGATACCGAAGGCGCCTGCAGCTCCGGCGGTAACAGTATGAGAGTCCGTTCCCACAACTACCATTCCCGGTTTTATCATACCATTTTCAATCATTAGGGTATGCTCTATTCCTTCCCCGTAAGGAATGGTGGTCCAGCCATTTCTTTCCGCATTTTCAACCATATTTTTAATGTTGTTAGCGCTTGCTGCGTCTTTTGGCGGGAAAATATGATCATTAACAATTATAACCTTCCCTTTGAATCCGGGTTCGGCTTTACCTATTCTTTTGAAAGAATCCATGGCCATAGGGCCAAGAATATCATGCATATATGCCAAATCCGGCTTTCCCCAAACAAAATCACCCTCTCTTGCATCTTTCCCAGAAATCCTTGACATCTGAATTTCAATGGCACTTTTTTGAACCATGGAAAAAAAGTCTCATCTAGTATTTATACTTTGAATAGTAAATCCGAATATTATTAAACCTTGTTCTCTTCATTTGATCATTATGCATTATTTAGAACTCTCAGTTGGAGGCAGGTGCAGCATAGCTGAAGGTAGCTATGTCAGCAAGGGGCCGATTATGATTCAGCAGGCAAGAATAATCTCTGGTAATCTCAACCACGTAATGATTCTTGCCTCATCAAAGCAGAATGGCGAAGCGATGGTACGAATGAATAAGGATTTTATTGATTACACGGCTCACAACACTGGGAAGCTCATGATTATCGATTCCTATAAGAAGGGGCATGGTATGCTCAGGTCCATTATGAAGACTGATGCCTTTCTGCTTTATCCTATTCTGGCAGAGAATGGATCTGAAAATTTTAGGTTAGTATCCAGAGACAAAAGCGTTCTTCAAAATCTTGTAGAAAGCCTTGATACCGGAAATAAGGTTGAAAAGGCAGAGTACAGAAGTGTTAGTCTTAATGAAATATTCTGGAAGTATACCCAGCAAGGAGTTTCATCATCAATTTATGGACTTACTGAAAGGGAGAAAGAAACTATTAAGAATGCATTGTTCAGCGGTTACTATGAATGGCCACGAAAAAATGATCTGAATGAGATATCAAAGAAGAACAGTTCCTCAAAGGTAACAACTTTATACCATTTAAGAAAGGCAGAAAAGAAAATTATGGAATCCCTATTCACAGAGGAAAATTAACATATCAAAAGAACAAGTTAGTTTACTTTTGAAATTAGGTAATAAGATTTATCCATCTTTCATAGATTCATAAAAATGAAAAACACATTCAAGGCAATAGAATCAAGAATAGGTGGTCAATACACAACTGATGGCGCCGGTGTGAGATTACTGAGAGTATTTGGTGGCCCCACAACATTCCAGAAAACAGATCCATTTCTTCTGATGGATTATTTTGGATCTTCCAATCCGAGGGAGTATGAAAAGGGATTCCCGTGGCATCCTCACAGGGGTATTGAAACAATCACTTTCCAGATAAAGGGGAAAACCAATCACGAAGATAGCAATGGAAACAGAGGGGCAATTCATAGCGGAGATGTTCAGGATATGATTTCGGGAAGCGGAATTTTCCACGAAGAGATGCCAGATATTGAAAATGAATCATCTCTTGATAAAGAAGTGCTGGGATTGCAACTATGGCTAAACACACCCTCAAATTTTAAAATGGCCAAGCCAAGATATGCGTCTTACGGTTCAAAGGGAAGGGAAAGAATTGTAACGGATGGAGGATCAAAAATTGACATCATTGCAGGAAAAATTGGAGATGCAATAGGTTCCTTCGTATCACCATATCACCTGAATCTATCATATTTTCACATCCACTTAAGATCTGGAGATTCAATAACACTGGACAATTTAGAAGGACAGAGATCCATTATGTTCGCATACACTGGCAACGTGAACATAGGAATTGAAAACATAAGGGAACGAACGGCGACGGTATTCTCAATTGAAGGACAAAGCGTGCAGATAGACGGGCTTTCTAAGGACAGTGACCTCATATTTATTTCAGGGCAGCCGACTTATGAGCACATAGAATGGTACGGACCAATTGTGATGAACACAAGGGATCAGCTAAGGGAAGCTATCAATGATCTGTCAAGTGGAAGTTTTGTTAGAGAGAAGGATCCTGAAATTATAACTTCGTAAGGAGTTTGAGGGAAGCAGTACTATTACCATTCCTTGGCATGGAGATACACGGATATCCCTCAATCAAATATCAATATAAAGTGAATGAACCCAATAAATATTGTTCAGAACGATCAAATTACAACTACCCTAAGATCCTTTTCCCTTTTTCGATGAAAACAATGAAAATTTGAACTTTATTCCGATATGAATGCTTCAAGGAACATTGAGTTACTCGTAAATCCAAGTAATTCCAACTAATGTCAACGAGCCAGTCGTTGCAGTTCTATGAAACCATGCCTGCGGGCATGGGGAGACCAGCAGCAGGCACCAATCCTTAGGACGGAGTGGTTGACTTTATGTCCTATGTACTAAAATTAGGAACCATTAAGTTTATATGTCGCATATGGATGAAAAGATGTTTACATGCATATAGAATTCGTTCTTTTCATTGTAGTAACGGTTATTTCATCAATTATTTCAGTTGCATTTTACATCTTGAATTCCGTGCTTTCGAGAAGGAAGGGAAGAGTAAGAAACGAAGATAAATTGGATTATTCAAAAGATGACGTAACCTGTGTTATAACAGTCTACAATGAGAGTACAGATCATCTGGTCAATGCGATACATTCTATCATGGATCAGGTTAAGGAAATAATTTTGGTGGAGGACGGGGACGGTACAAAATACCGTAATTTTGCAGATAAAATGAAAATCAATTTTCTTTCAACTGGTGAGAGGAAAGGAAAAAGAGAGGCAATGGCCATAGGCACATCACATGTTTCCACTGATATTGTGTTGTTTATGGATGGAGATATGATACCGGAAAGTGGCGCAGTATCAAGAATGATCGCAGAGTATACGGAAAAAATTGGCGGAGTTGGTGGAAATATATTTTTTGAAACTGACAGTGGGAACTTTTCTGCTTACGCATCACAGTTTATCGAAAGATCAAAGGAACTTGTACAGAGATCAATGAAGCACTTTGGAAATGTCATGCTTATTGACGGGGGATTCGGCTCCTACAGAATGGATGTCGTTGGAGATTATATAAAATCAGAAAAGTTCAGGAATTTCAAAATCAAGGGAAAGATACCCTATTATGGTGGAGGGGATGATGCAGAACTTACCTCCTATATAATAAGAAGCGGACTGACTGTCACAAAATCATTCGAATCAAGAGTTACGACCGTCCCAAAAGAGTCAATTAAGGCTTATTTCAGACAATCTGTAAGATGGTCAAGGACAGGTTTCCGAAATTTTATCAGCAATATCAGAAACGGGACAATGAGGAAAGCCAATCTATTTTACAGAATAGAGCAGACAGTAACGTATGCCCTGCCAGTGATATTCCTTGCAGTTATTCTCCTCAGGGGCACGTTATTCTTTGAAATCATGCTCAAAAGGGGGTTCGAACCTGCATTCATGTATGTGACTGGCCTGAACATGTTCTTTCACGGAACTATTCACTATATATCAGGAGTTGATTTAGCATACAAACTCAGTACAACCTCTTCTGCAATTGCTTCCCTTGTTTTTGCAGGTACGGCTGTGAGAAGAACCGTCAAGGATCGTTTAAAAACATTTGTCTACGGATCCATGGGTGCTATTATTCTCTTTGCTGCAACGGTTTACGCCATGTTCACTGTGAACAAATCGTGAAAGGAATTTTTCAGTTTAACCCTAATCTCCTGGGAAGGAGACTATGTCAGCAAAATTAAATAGCGACACATTTCTAACCTTTTAATGCTCACACTGGGTTTGGAGGGAACCGCGCATACAGTCAGCGCATCAGTCCTGGATGAGAAAAAAATCTACTCTCTCGAATCAAGGACATTCAAACCGGAACATGGTGGGTTAAATCCAAGGGAAGCCGCAGAATTCCATTTCCTCAATATAACAGATGTTATAACTAAAGCCATAGACGATTCAGGTTTTAAAAGCGGAGACCTGGAGCTTGTTGGATTTTCAAAAGGACCGGGTCTTCCCCCATCGCTAAAGATAACCGCAGTTGCAGCGAGATCATTGGCACTCAAGTTGGGCATTCCCATAGTGGGAGTGAACCATCCACTGGGACACATTGAGATAGGAAAAAGGGAGACCGGTGCTAAGGATCCTGTATTGCTATATGTGTCAGGTGGAAACACTCAAATAATTGCCCATAGGAACCGAAAGTATCGCGTTTTAGGGGAAACTCTCGACATTGGGATTGGAAATATGCTCGACAAGATTGCCAGGGATATGGGCTATCCGTTTCCAGGAGGCCCAGAAATTGAAAAGCTTGCAGGCAACGGAAACAAGCTCCTGAAACTTCCATACTCTGTATATGGGATGGATTGCGCATTTTCTGGCATATATACAGCAGGAAAGAGATTGATCGGTAAGAACAGGAAGGAAGATGTTGCATTTTCAATACAGGAATATTCATTCTCCATGCTCGTCGAAACGCTGGAAAGAGCCATTTTCACCTCGGGAAAGGAAGAAATCCTGCTGGCAGGGGGTGTTGCAAGGAATAACAGGCTCAGGGAAATGATTCAGACCATGTCCACGGAGGCAAACGTTAGGGTATTTGAAACGCCTGATAGGTACTGTATGGATAATGGAGCTATGATAGGCCAGGCGGCCATTCTCACATACAGGGAATTTGGAGGACAGGAAATTGAGGATACGGCAATCAACCAACTTTACAGGATAGATGAGGTGGAAGCACCATGGGTGGATGAAAGTGAGACTACCTATGAAAACAGGGGTGCAGAGTCAGATATGGAATTCGGAACATTCCACCAATGGAAAACAATAAGAAAAATAAGAAAAAGAAAGGGATATAGATTAGAGGAACTGGACAGGAATATTAGGAATACAAGAATGAGAAATGAATTGATACTCCTTGGAAAAATGCACAGTGCAGGAATTAATGTTCCCGTTGTATTCTCCATGGATGGCAAAATTTCAATGCTTGAACTGGAATATATACACGGAAAAAGGCTGTCTGACTTTGAGGACATGGAAGAAAAAACATTAACGGACCTTGCAAGATCGGTCACAGAGTTGCATTCAGCAGGCATTATTCACGGTGATCTCACTTTGAACAATATTCTTGAAAGTGGCGGAAAATTGTATATAATCGACCCGAGCATGGGAAAATTATCTACAGTTATCAATGACAGGACAGGAGACATCAGATTACTTAAAGAGAGCATAAATGCAAGGTTCGGTGAAGAAGCATACAAAAAATTCGAGGATTTATTTTTGAAAATGTCAAAGGCAAATCTGGAAACAGTTGGGGAGCTGGGGAAAATGGAATCAAGAAGGAGATATGCATGATTATAGATTTTATAACAAGTAATGAGCATAAATTCAGAGAAATTAATGCATTTTTGTCAAAGGGAAATGTCCAGATCAGATGGATCAGGGAGAAGTATGAGGAAATACAGGAAAACACAACCGAAAGCATTTCGAAAAACAGTGCAGAGAAGCTTTCATTAACAAGAAAAGAACCATTTTTCATTGAAGACACAGGATTGTACATAGATTCCCTCGGTGGATTTCCCGGCCCATATTCTGCATACGTTTCGGGTACCATTGGAAATTCTGGAATATTGAATCTTTTGCAGGGAAAGGAAAGGAGTGCGAATTTCCTCACAGTTGTTGCATACTGGGACGGAAAGAGTGTTCACACATTCAGCGGAAAGATTGAAGGGAAAATTACTGACCGTATCAGAGGAAATAATGGCTTTGGCTATGATCCCATTTTTCAGCCGGACGGCTCAGAAATGACACTTGCGGAAATGGAAATAGTCGAAAAAAACAAAAACTCTCACAGAATATTGGCACTTAAAAAATTCCTTTTGTTTCTGAAATCTGAAGATTAAGTTTATTATGCAATTTTTATTTCCGTCAATAATGTCATCGACTCTTAAGGAAATAGCTTTTTACATTTACCTGATCCTTCTGATAGTTGGTTCCCTATTTTTAATTCTCTCAGTTAACTATCTTTTCGTGGGAAATACAACCTTGGAAACATATTCCTTTGGAACCAATGCACTGGGAAATTGGAATGACTGGATATTTGTAGTGTCCCTATTCATCGTCAGCGTATTCGGTTATTATGTATACGAATGGATCAACGACGACAGGTTCTTTATGAAAAATATCAATTCTGACAGCAAGTCACATTTCCTGAAGAATTTGAAGAAGCTGGAAAAAATAGCAAGAAATCACGGGCTTCTGTATAGCCAGATGCTCTTGGAAAAGAAGAACACCTGGAAGATCAAGTAATTAATTTTTTTGCAAACTCAGGAAGTGCGAAGGAACCCTTTGCAATTTCCATATTAAAATACTGCCCATTCTCAACATTTTCCGTCCTCATTTTAATCGGTGTCTTCTTTGCCATGGTAAAGCTCCAGAAGCCTGAAGGATATGTGGGAATGAAAGCAACATAGCTCTTTACAAATTCGAAAGATTTTTTCAACCCTCTGTTGGACAGGCCAATAGCTGTGGGTTGATAAAAAGGTGATCCTGATTGTGCAACTATGACTCCTCCCGGATTCAAATGTTTTGAAACATTGCTGTAGAACTCCTCGTTGAATAGATCCTCTGCAGGCCCGACAGGATCTGTGGAGTCCACAATAACAATATCAAAACTTTCGCTTGTGTTTTTTGCAAATTTAATACCATCTTCAATTAGAAGCTTTACCCTGCTGTCCCTGAACGAATCGGTAAGGTTGGGGAAATGCTTCCTGCACACCTCTACTACCTGTCCATCTATTTCCACATTGGTGACAGATTTCAATCCAAGTTTGAGTAATTCACCGGCAACTCCACCATCTCCACCTCCAATTATAAGTGCCTTTTCCGGAACCTTGTCTGCATAATAGAAAGGCATTCTTGTTATCATCTCGTGATAAACGAATTCATCCCTATCCGTTAGTTGCACCGTCCCATCTATACTCAGGAGTTTCCCAAAGTCGTATGTTTCGAATACATCAATTCTCTGGAAATCTGTCTTTACTGAAAGCAACTGATCGCTCACCCTGAAGGACAACTGCAGATTGTCTGAATATCTTTCGGAAAACCAATTCTCTATCAATTTCATTGTCAAGGTATGGATGTAAATATTTTATGTTTTCTTACTCAATTTGGATTTTAATCTTTGAATCCAGGTTGAAGCATTAACCTCGAATAAAGCCGGGTTATTTTGATAAAATAAATATTTAAGGTATTTCCGATATCCGTCTATGATTTCAGCTATTTACCTGATCGTCCTCACAATTACACTTGCATCCCTTCATATGATTGCTCCTGATCATTGGGTTCCTATTTCCATTCTTTCTTCCAGAAGGAAATATTCTACCGGGAGAACCTCATCACTCTCCCTCTCAATTGGAATAATTCATGGGGTTGTTTCAGTGATACTTTCCCTGTTGGTGGCATTTGCAGGAGTTCTGCTGATAGGTAACGCCACATCCAGGATACTTGCTGCAATATTGCTGATCATCGTAGCCATTTACATGCTTGTAAACGCAATCAAGGAAAAGGAATCGGAACGAAGCATTGAAAATACATCAGTAATAGTCAGCATACTTCCAGATCCTGCATTTCTTCCCTTTGCACTTTTGGCAATTACCTTTGGAAACACTTTTCTTGCATTGATATGCTTAATATTTGTCGTATCAAGTGGACTTGCGCTGATGATTGTGGTGATACTGGTTAGGATAAGCATATTCAGAAAACTGGAAAAACTGAAACCAACTACTGTTGACGCAATTGTAATTGCCATCCTAATTCTGACAGCACTGTTCATTTTTCTTTCGTGAGGTACGAAATTAAGAATTCAAGAGGTCAGATGGAGTTTCTCGGAAACTTTAACTATCAGTTGAAGAAAAATGAATGATGATTAAGAACTGTGCCATGATAAACAAATGATTTAATGTTTGAATTTATGACACAGAAAAGTTAAATTTGTATCACTTCATTATAAGCCTGTGCCGAAACTGATCCGCAAACCACTGATCTTATTTTTAGTCATTGGATTATTGGTAACATCATTTGCTTTCGTCAGTTTCAATGAAAGTTATTTTTCACAGAACAAAATTAATTCAAATGGGAACTTAAAATAGA
>JAJZXP010000204.1:16109-22088 GCA_021806345.1 Thermoplasmata archaeon
TAAGCGCTCAAAATACGAATAACAATTATGTCAGTTTTTCATTGAACCAGAATAAAACAGGTTCAGAAAAAATTAAATCTCAACAATTAGGTGTCAGTAAGAATCTCAGCAGCACGAACAAAAGTGTGCCAACTGATTTCAATGGAACAGGCTTGAAATGCGCGGGAACTAGATACAGAATACAATTCAGGGAAGCAGGTCTGCCAGCAAACACAATGTGGTCTATGGTAATCAGCATTTTCCAGAGTGGATATTATTATCAAAAGTCTAATTCTTCTCTTAATAACACCATAAATTTCTCAATGATCAATGGAACATATAGTTACTTCCCTGAGGAATGTTTATCCAGTGGAAATTTTTTATACTGCTCTCATTCTGGAAATTTCACCGTTAACGGTTCAAGTAAAGAGATTACTGTAAACTATACCAAAAAGGCCGAGATTTTTACTGTAAAATTTGAGGAACAGGGACTGCCTGCAGGAACCTATTGGCACCTGACCCTGATAAGTGCCGTAGGTATTTCATGTATTTATAATATCGAACAATCAAATAATATAATTTGTTTTACCGTTGAAAATGGCACACACGCTTATATTCCAGAAACTCGCATACTGGCAGGAAATTATTTCTATTTCGCAAAGGAAGGAAATGTAAGCATAAATGGTGCTAATGAAACTGTTTATGTTAATTATACTGCAGAGAAGGAATACGTCCTTGCATTCAAAGAATCAGGATTATCAGCAGGATGTTCATTTCAGGTAACATTAAACGGCGACAAGATTTATGGCTATTTGAATGGATCTTGTTACGTCTTCCCCGTAACAAATGGAACGTACTCCTATACCGTCATGCAAAATTATTGCTACGAGATCAGCAATTTATCTGGAAATTTAACAATTAGTGGAGCAAACCTAACATATAATTTAACTTTTACAAGGTTGTACTACGGGTTAACTTCAGGTGTTGTTTTTGAGATATTAGAAATCGCCGCAGGAATGGTCACTGTACTGGCTATCTCAATTATATTGATCATAACGAGGAGGCAAATTTAGAATATTTGCCATTCATCACAAGAAGTCTACCTTTTTCCCATAAGTAGACTCTTCAATTTTATGGTATTTTTAGATCCTTCTTCAAAAATTCCCTTTATTTTGAATAAATCTGAAAACCAAAAATTTCAGTCAAATAAAAAAATTTTGTAAATTATCTCACTTAATTATCCTGTACAAATGGTCTGTGATTCATTGGCCCGTATACTGACTCTACTGCTATAAACCCAATGATCATGTACCCTAGGAATATCAGAATCACATAGGTTACGGAAGTGATGAGGGAGTATATAACTATAAATCCCGACAGGCCGATTGCTGTCATAACAATTATTTCCTGGGTTATTTTTTTGTTCAGGGAATTTCTCAGGCTCTGAAGCATTGAGAAGTTTGCAGAAATATGGATTGCAAGGTTACCAAGACCAGCAAGTGTTCCAAGCGCCAGAAAGGTTGCAAAAGCCCCGTAAATACCTATGGAAGGAAACAAAACTAATGCACCTATTGTGATCGTCAGGATACCGGCTACCACCGGGGTTCCAGTTCTCCTATTGATCTTTGAGACAAATTCTGGAAGGAGGTCCCTCTTTGACATTGCGTAAATATTTCTGGTAGATGCTGTAAAGAATGCCAGTGATCCAAGTATTCCATCATTAATTCCTGCAAACAAAAGCAGATACTGCGAATATGGTCCCAGGTATGTTTTTAAAAGGTATATCACTGGAATGCTTGTGGAAGTCAGGGAACTGAGATTACCCTGGTAGATTCCAGCATCAACAATTCCATAGAGAACCAATGCTTCAAGTAACCCGCCAATTATTATTACCAATACTACAGCCTTGCCTATGCTCTTTTCAGCATTCTTGACCTCTCCGGAAATAGGTGTTATGGCACCATATCCAGTTGGAATCCCTATGGCAAATAATATTCCAAGAAAAAGATCGGAGGCTGATGGTGTGATCTGAAGAGGATTGTAAAACGTAAAATGGGCTATGTCAAGAGAAACCACTATAACCGATACAAGTACAATGATTTCTATTCCGGCTGCGAATACTGCATATCTTGCAGATGGTTTTATCCCAATTAGAAGGAATATGGACGCCGGCACAAATGCAATCATTAAGGAAAATATTGGGTTTATCCCCAATACATAGGATAAAATGAAGGCTGAACCAGCCAGATATCCTGCTCCGTATAGTATTGAATAGAAAATATACATCCATCCCGTTTCAAATCCAAGCCATCTCGAAAGTTCCTTTATTGCATAATTGAAATATCCGCCCGTTTCCGTATGCTTTTTTGAAAGGAAGAATACCACAATCCCATTAAGCAAAACCACCATCGTGCCTATTACAACTACCAAAGGTGAAAAATAAAGTGACAGTATCAACACAGCAGTTGCATAGGTCAGCATTGAGAGGAAAGGTGCCTGTCCTCCCAGTGACATAAAAAATATATCTCTAAAAGATAGTTCTCTCTTTAACTCGCCATTCCCTTTTCTAATATTTGCAGTTTCATCATTCACCGCTTCACCGCCCGGCAAGATTTATCGGCATATTATAAGTTTTATCCAAAAAAGGAATTTGAAATTTGGTGAAGCCCTAATTTCCGTGATTTTTGCTTTATGCCTGAATTCCGCAATCAAAATAAATGTCCGCTTTTCATTGGAATCTTGCTTTGAAATTTCGCAAAATGACTGCCTATATTCGTTGCACTTTAGATTTTGAAGCAATTGCAAAGATACCATCACGTTTGAATTCGTTTAGAACTGATCATTTTCAGACAGGGGATTTGTCAATATTATTTGTGACAAAATTTCTGGCAATTTTAATATTATTTCTTTCTATTTTAACCATTTTAATTGAACTGCGAACAATTATGGTCATAAGATATTAATAATTATTCAAAATTGATGCATTACGACAGATAAAATCCTGTGGAAATAGCACCGTTTAAAGGTGGTATTGATCTGGATTTGTCTGAAAATAAAGAGGAGAAAAAAATGAATCTGGAATGTGGGATGTGCGGCGGAAAGGTAATGACTCCTGATGATGCATTAAAGGGAGAAATTGTCAGTTGTGAGGATTGCGGTTTAGATTTTGAGGTACAGGAAACAAGTGTTGGAAAAATTACACTTAAAACAGCGGAAAATGTAAAAGAGGATTGGGGAGAATAATTAACTCAAATTCCCCCACTCCAGCAATTTTTATAAAATTAAATTCGAAAAGGGACTTTTTGCATAAATAGGGTAATATTAATTGCGTACAGTAGGTATTGTAGGTGCATCCGGGTATGTAGGAGGCGAACTTTTGCGTCTGCTTCTGATGCACAAAGACATTCAGGTATCAGTAGTGACCTCCCAGCAGCATTCCGGGGAGTATGTTTCAAAAGTGCACCCAAATCTTAAGGGACTTACGGATCTGGTATTTAGCGCAGATACTCCTGAAGTAGCCGCATCCAAGGTTGACATAATCTTCCTGGCACTGCCACATGGATCATCCAAAAACCACGTTCCGAAAATATCTGAAATGGGTGTGAGGATCATTGATATGAGTGCAGATTTCAGATTTAAAGATCCTGCAAACTATCCTGTCTGGTATGGATGGGATCACCCTGCCCCAGATATGCTCCAAAAATTCGTTTACGGTATGCCAGAGCTTCACAGGAATGAATTGAAGTCAGCACATTATATCTCTGTACCCGGTTGCATAGCAAGCTCATCAATTTACAGCCTTGCACCGCTTGCAAAGGTTGGATTGATCAATAAAGCGGCGATCGTGGATGCCAAAATTGGTTCTTCCGGATCAGGCAATAAGCCCTCACTCTCATCTCATTTCTCGGAAAGATACAATTCAGTGAGGGTATACAGCGCTTCAGGCCACAGGCATATTGGAGAAATTGAACAGGAACTTTCCCTTGTTTCCGGGCATGATGCCGTTGTTACAATGTCAGCCCATTCGGTCAACATGGTTCGTGGCATTCTGACCACAAGCAGTGTCTTTGTTGACAGGGATGTCCAAATGCCGGAACTATGGAAGGCATACCGCACCATGTATTCGAATGAGCCATTTGTCAGGTTCATAATGGATTCAAGCGGGATCTATAGGTATCCGGACCCCAAACTGGTGGTCGGATCGAATTTTGTCGACCTCGGATTTGCAATAGATCAGCATGTGAGAAGGGTCATTGCCATCGGTTCCATAGATAATCTCATAAAGGGAGCCGCAGGAAATGCAATTCAATCAATGAATGTGATGGAAGGTTTTGATGAGCGGGAAGGACTGGTGTTATCTCCGATGAGATTGGTGTGAAACTTGGTAACTGTATTGAAGATAGGCGGAAGCCTTATGAAATCCGGTATTGGAGACGGTCTGATCAGGGATATCTCAACACATAGGGATAATGAGTATGTGTTAGTCCACGGTGGGGGACCTGCCGTAACAGATCTGTGCAAAAGATTGAACATTGAGACCAAATTTGTGACTTCACCGGGGGGAATAAGGAGCAGATACACAGATGCCGAAACGATGTCAGCATACCTTATGGCAATGCGGGGAAATATCAATGTATCGATAGTCCTCGCTCTGCAAAAGGCTGGAATCAAATCATTTGGTATGTCCGGTATTGACGGGCCCACAATCATCGCCGAGAGAAAGAAGAGACTCGTAACAGTAAATGAGAAAGGTAGGAGAATGTTCGTTGAGGGCGGATACACTGGAAGGATAATTTCAGTGGACATCAGTTTCATACAATATCTCCTTTCAGAAGAGATAACACCAGTCATAGCACCCATAGCTGTCGGCTCAGATCACGAACCGCTGAATGTGGACGGTGATAGGGCAGCATCAGCCATAGCCGGAGGACTGAAAGCAGGCAGAATGATCCTGCTCACAGATGTAGATGGCATAATAATCAATGACAAAACTGTTGAGAAACTCAACCTTGATCAGGCCAGGGAAATGCTGAAACTGGTTGGAAACGGCATGGACAAGAAGCTAATGGCAGCAATTGAGTCCATTGAGGCAGGAACATCTGAGGTAATTATTGCCAATGGAAACAGTTCAATGCCAATTTCAGATGCATTAAATTCGAAAAAAAGGACGGTGATAACAGATGATGGAAAACAGATTTGTTGAAGATATTGAGGAACGTTATCTTGCCAGAACTTACCAGAAAATACCTGTGGTTGCTGCAAGATCTAAGGGGACAAAAATATGGGATCTGAACGGAAAGGAATACCTTGACTTCATGAGTGGTTATGGAGTCGCTATTTTGGGGCACTCAAACGATGCCATAAAGGAAGCAATCAAGAAGCAACTGGATGAGATATACATAACCCATTCGTCGGTTTACAGTCCTGCAAGGGCAAGATTCCTCAGTGAACTCATGAAAGTAACGCCTGCAGGACTGGACAGGGCCTATATTTCAAACAGCGGTGCGGAAGCTGTCGAGGCTGCGTTAAAAATTGCAGTAAAATCCACCAAAAGAAAAAAGATCATAAGCATGGAGAAAGCATATCACGGAAAAACACTGGGAGCCCTGTCCATAACACATTCAGCAAAATACAGGAAATCCTTTGAAAGCTTTCTTTCCCCGGGTGTGGAATTCGTAAAATTTGGGGATTATGAGAGTATTCTTTCCCTGTTGAAAAAAGAGGATGTAGCAGCTGTATTTATGGAACCGATCCAGGGTGAAGGCGGGATCAACCTTCCGGATCCCAATTTCCTTTCATCTGTCAGGGAGGCAACATCAAGTTATGGAACACTCCTGGTCATGGACGAAATTCAATCGGGGTTGGGAAGAACAGGGAAGATGTGGGCACATGAAAACTGGAATGTGCGTCCGGATATAATGACAATAGGTAAGGGCATAGGCGGCGGCATTCCTATGGGTGTGACGGTGGGCAAGAGTGAGTATGTTGATGCTCTGGAAA
>JAJZXP010000410.1 GCA_021806345.1 Thermoplasmata archaeon
GAACTCAACAGCGAACCTGTTGTTTTCACGTGGAAGTGGAAAATGGATAAGATGCCTGGCGGAATAATGTCGTGATATTGTAAGTGTATTATGGAAACGATGTACTAGTGAAAATGCAGAAATGAAGATGATATATCCCAGAGTGACAGAACTGAATGAGAATGGTCTCAAAGAGTCATCAAGGGATATTATAAATGCAGCGACCAGATTACGAACCTGTTCAGGGAAAGGTACCTTTGTTCTTAAACATAATTCTGGACACTACATAAAAAGCGTTGCAAAACGTCATGGAAAATCTAGACAGGCAAGAACTTTTTTCCTATCAACATTTTTCGGGTACGAAATGGAATTAGCAGTAGTATTATTAATATGTATGTATGCATTAGTAGTTTTTAGTATGAACAAAAAACATGAATATTCAGAGGTGATTTCTTTCAATGATTGTTAAAAATGATTTTGAGCATCTAAACCCTAACCGAGCAAATGGTTTCAATAGATTTTTCTTATGGCCAGTTTTGCTGAAGTCTAGAAACGATGGTCTAATAACAGAAATGGTTGGAGAAGCTATTGGGTTGGAAAGGCTCTCTTTTGAACAACTATCATTGGGTAACAAAGAAAGTAGCCGAATGTTCGGAACCGACATTCTGTTAAGAAAAATTGAGGGAAACTATTACGTTGCTTTTGGGTATTTTAACAAGAGTACCGGAACAGATTACAAGAAAGGCGAAGAATTATTGAGGAATTTTGGATTTTTCCCAATCCACATCACCTCTAGTACACTATATGCATTTGCAAGAGGTTCCAAAGATAAGGGGGATTATGTATTAAGAGAATACCGAGCTGGTGCTGAGAAATTTCAGGCTTATTTTAAAGATGACCACTACGACCGGTCAGAAAGAAGGATAGAAGAAAGACTGGAAAACGACTGGAACGATGGCATAAGACCATACCAGATTGTTCTTCACAGAAGCCACTCAGATGAGGTATTTATATATGGTAACGGTCTAGTTTTATTCTCCAAATTTCAGGGAGGGCTGGAAGTTGCTAATGCCATCACAGAGATCGCCATTGCAGACAGGAGGCGTCTGAACGATAGGGTAAAAGACATAAGATATTCAGTTATTCCGAACCTGCCTATTCGCATCGTCGAGAGGTTACCTCTGCGTATCAGGGTATCCTCCGATAGTGTTGACAAGGAAAAACTTGCAGAAAAAATTATCAAACATCTTGGTTCAAACTTTGCTTCATATGGCGGCACGAATAACGAAGGAACGTACCATTTTATACTTCAGAGGGAATCTGATAAAGATGGTACCTTTCTTATCTTATCATCTTTTGCTGTGAATATATTTGATAGCGAAGTGATTGTGAGTCCAACATCTGAATCTGATACTACTGATATTGTTGAGATCTTCTATGGGGTAGAAAGATTCTTTAGGGTAGAGGAGAACTGGTTGAGAGATTGAAATGCCTTCGTCTACCCTGAAAGATAGATTAGAATCCGCCAAACGGGAATGGAACCACGCAAAAGCCAAGTATGTTCTATATGACGTTTTCACTAGGGGAGACGTAAACCATCCTTATAGATATGTTATTTCTGAGTTAGGCATCAAATTAGATGGTTCTCCCCATGGATCATGGGACATAGTGATTGCAGATAAAGTGGATCTTGGAAAAGGATTGCTTACTCCTGTACTTATAGAGGTCAAAACCCAATTCAGCGATAATGAACATTTAATAACCGACCTCGTTAAGAAAATAGAAGAAACTGAAGAGCTCATAAATAATGGAAAAGCATCTTCACTGCTTAGTCAGATACCTACTAATGGAAAACAACTGGAACTCAATACGGATAACTTGGAGTATGCTCTTTTTCTTCCGAGTCGGGATACAAATTCACTTATTGATTACATCAAAAGCTACAAAAAACAAACAAAATTCAAAATTGGTTTTGTGCTCTGGGTATTTGATAACATTGGGTTTGTTACTGATGTTATCAGCATTCCCTCCCTCGCGAGTAACGGGATAAAAGTTTGCAAAAAAATTAGAAATTCAAATCCTCCACCTCAGTGTAATGTCTGTTTGTGTAAACACCGTGACGAAAGTTTAAACAGATGGTTTCAAAGAGGAGAAGAACAACAAATTCAGGTTGGAGGCACACTTCCGCCAAAGTTAAGCAGAAATTGGACAGACCCCGCTGTTGCGATAACAATCATACTGGCTTCTGGAAGGGTAATTCATTCACGCGAGATCTTCATAACAAAGATCGACTTATCCATAAAGATCAGAGAATTGTACGATTACTATAAAGTGTCAGTAAAAGACAATGAGATAGATTCATACATCTCTTATATGGAAAGAATGGGCATTCTCAGGGTTGATCGAGACATTCCCCTTAAACCTTTCCGGATAACAAAACGTGTAAGAGACCTTCTCGATAATGGAGATGATTTATTAAAAGAAATAGTTAAGAAGGCCTACAAGAAAAAAATAGACCCGTCATCTGGCTATTTTGAATGATAAAAAGAGACTTTAACCTCTTGTTTTTGGGTATCTCCTGCAATGTATCAAGGTTAGCCTGAAGACACCTTCATTTCCGAGATTCTTTGCCATACTCGAAATGTCGCTGAAATTCCTATTATCATTGCTGTCCTTGAGGAAAATATTTATTATCTATTTCACTACATATTATCGGTACTGCATATTTTCACCTCACAAATCTGAATTTGCGAAGAACCATTTTTAAGGTAGCTATAATCCACTATCAATTTTGTGCAAGTTAATCGATAATCATAAATCGTTTTCATCACTTTACCTCTTGTGAATGGTAATTTTAATTATGTTACAAATTTCATATGGAATGTTGCCGACTTACTGAGAGATGTCTATAAAAGGAAGGACTATCCTGACGTAATATTGCCATTTACTGTTCTAAGACGGCTGGATTGTGTTCTATCAGAAACAAAGGATGATGTGCTTGTAACATACCCGCAATATTACGGGAAACTTGAAGACCCCTCTGCAGTGCTCATGAAAACATCAGGGCACAATTTCTATAACATTTCAAAATACGATTTCGAGAAATTGCTCTCGGACCCTGCAAATATAAGGCAGAATTTCTTCGACTATCTTAATGGGTTTTCAGCAAATTTGACAGATGTAATGGAAAGATTCAAGATCAGGGATCGTATCAACTATCTTGCAGAGAAAGATCTCCTTTACAAGGTCGTGCAGAAATTCTCCGAAATTGATCTTGGTCCTTCTACCATTTCTAACCATGATATGGGATATATCTTCGAAGAGCTCATCAGGAAGTTCAATGAAGCCAACAACGAGGAAGCGGGAGAGCACTTCACACCAAGGGAGATCATCAGGCTGATGGTTGAAATTTTAATGTCCAAGGATCAGAAGAGACTGGAGAAACCAGGAATAATAACGACAGTATATGATCCTGCCTGTGGAACTGGAGGAATGCTCACAGTAGCAAAGGATCACGTTACTTCAGAAATAAACGGGAGGGCACAAATAGAACTCTTTGGCCAGGAGATCAACGATGAAACATATGCAGTGTGCAAATCAGACATGATAATAAAGGGTGAGAATCCTGATAATATAAAACCAAATTCAAGCTTCTCACATGACGGTTTTCCCAGCATGACATTTGATTACATTCTCTCGAACCCTCCATTTGGAAAGGACTGGAATCAGGATAAAGGGTTCATCGAGGAAGAGCATTATCGCGGTTTCTCGGGAAGATTCGGAGTCGGTCTTCCACGAATTGATGATGGTCAGTTCCTTTTCCTGCAGCACATGATTTCAAAGATGCATTCACCGGAAACAAGAGCAAAGACAAGGATTGCAATAGTATTCAACGGTTCACCACTCTTCACAGGAGATGCGGGATCAGGAGAGTCCGAGATAAGAAGATGGATCATTGAAAATGACTGGCTTGAGGCCATAATAGCACTGCCCGATCAACTTTTCTATAACACGAATATCAACACCTATCTGTGGATTTTGTCAAACATAAAGGATCAGGATAGAAAGGGAAAAATCATACTCATAGATGCAAGGGATATGTTCATAGAAATGAAAAAGAGCCTTGGACAGAAGAGGAAAGAGATATCTGATAAACAGATACTAGAAATCAGGGATCTTTACATCAGTGCTAGGGATGGTGGAAAAGTCAAGATATTTGACAATGAGGAATTCGGCTACAGGAAGATAACCATAGACAGACCGTTAAGAATGAAATTCGTCATAAGCGAAGAGGGAATCTCAAAAGTTTCCTCAGATAAAGCTTT
>JAJZXP010000183.1 GCA_021806345.1 Thermoplasmata archaeon
AATACATTCACGGCAGTAAAGTGCAGTTTCAGGTTCACATAATTGCACCTAGAAAACAGGCAAGTGATCCGAGAACTGTAGTCACCACTTCATTTGGGCTTTACGTGCCACCTGGCGACCAAAGATTCAATCTTGACTTTGTGGTAAGGGGAGAACCAAGTGACAATAACTGAACTGTATAATAGGCTTAATGACGGCAGATTCGAGAATACCTTCAAGGCAGTTTCTGTTCCCAGATTCAGTGGAGTATACATTGGAGTTAGCTCTTCAGGGCAGCCATGCCTCTTTGTTGAGCCTAAGGGAGAAAAATTCCGGGGACCCAGCATGAAGACCTCCCGTGTCACATTAGGGATTGGCAGGAATTACACAATATCACTATCTGGCTCTTCTCCCAGAATAGAAACGCTTGATTCACTTATCTGTGACTCAGACGAGGAGGTTGACAAGCGAACGTTCATATCCCTTATTGAGGGACTATTGAATGATCCAGCAGAGGGCGATATAAAGAGGGCTAATCTTACTGCCTTCTTTCTCTCCGTCTCTAGGCTTTTTTCAATTCCTCCAGCCAAAGACCTAGGAGCAGAACAACAGGGACTTTGGGGAGAGCTATTCTTTATGAGCAGGATTAAGGGATTCAGATTTTGGTTTCCATTTTGGCACAGTGAGCCTACCAGAAAGTTTGACTTTTCTGCCCCAAACTTAAGGCTTGAAGTTAAGACTGCAGAAGGGAATGAAAGAATTCACCAATTTTCACATCGCCAGGTATACCCATATGGCGGAGAGGAGATTGGTCTAGCCTCGATTCTGCTTAGAAAAGAAGACACTGGACTAAGCCTCAGAAAACTAATTGACTCAGCAAGGGATGCTATTTCGGAGGAGGGACAAGTGATTAAACTTGCCAAAGCTGAGAGAGTCTCTGGAATGGAAAACAGCGACGAGCAAGGGCCATCCTTCGATGAGACTGAAGCAGAGAGGTCACTAGCGCTATTCTGGGCTCAAGATGCACCCCATTTCAACATGGCAGAGCCAGAAGGAGTGTCCCAAACACATTACCGCATTGATCTTTCAACCGCTCCCGCTATTCCGAAGGAGGATTTAATAGAATGGCTATCAAAATGGGCTTAAAGGAACTGCCTTTAGTTGAAAAGTGAGATAAGACTAAGTCATCTTTTGAAAGTCTCATCCTCTTGGCCTATTCAGGCAATCTCCATTTTATTGTTTGAGATTATGCTAGTGCTTAATTGATTAAATTGCCGATAGTATTTCTGAGTTGCGAACCTTTAACCTCCCTTTTCTTCCAAATGAATGGCTCTGCCTTATTATTGTGTTCACTTACAAATGCAGTTATTGCTTCTGTGAGTGCATCGGTGCTTCTGAAGCTTGAACCTCTTAATGTTTCCCTTGAAAGTATGGAAAAGAATATCTCCACCATGTTTAACCAGCTTGCAGATGTCGGGGTGTAATGGAATTTCACGTTAGGATGTTGGGATAACCATTCATCACACCTCTTATGTGTACAGTAATTGTCAAGTATGACATGTATCTCCTTTACTTTCTGATCTTTCTTGTTTCTTTCAGGCAGTTCAAGGAGAAGTTCATCCATGAACTTCAGGAAATCAGGTCTCTTCTTAGTCTTCGTTGTCTTTGAACTGACTATTCCCGTCATAACGTTCAATGCAGCAAAGAGGTTTATTGTGCCATTTCTCTTGTAAGTGGACTTGAATCCCCTTACGATTTTTCCATTGCTGGTTCTCACATAACCTCTCATTCTTTCTATTGCCTGAATACCAGGTTTCTCATCAACAGAAATGACCATGGCATTATCCGGTGGGTTCATGTACAATCCAATAACGTCCACAGACTTTGCAGCGAATTCCGGATCGGTAGAAACGCACCATGATCGCTGTCTCTGCAGTTGAATATTCTCATTCCTGAGTATCTTCCATACCGTATCATCTGATACCCCAAGCCTCTCAGCTATGAGGGGACCATTCCAGGTAGCATGTCCGGCTGGTGGATCTGTCTCTATGAGCTTGATTATCCTAATCTTGAGGTCTGCAGGATGCTTCATGGGTTTTCCGGATCTTTTCATATCATGGAGGCCTTTAATTCCTTCCTTCAGGAATCTATCTCTCCATTGTATGACTGTATTAGACCGTGTATGGAGTTCTGAGGCAATGTCCTTGACCATTTTCCCGGATGAGCATGCAAGAACTATTCCTGCCCTGAATGCAAGCCTCTTCTCAACCTTCTGGCCCATGTGGAGTTTTTCAAGCAATTTTCTTTCTTCACTTGAGAGTGAAATAGCACTGGATTTCCTTGACATAATATAGTATGCAGATATTGTATATAAATATCGGTTATTTAATCAACTAAGCACTAGATAGCTCATTTCATAAACAAAACTTTGGAGTATTAATCCCACTCAGAATAAGAAGCCAATTCTTTTAGGTGATTAATCATATCATCAGCCTTATCTGGGTCTACATTTGTCTCAATTATTGATTTTATTGTTCTGCTTATTTCCCACTCATTTTGTGAAGATGGAAAGAGTATAGCGTCATTCAGAAATTTGACCAAGTCACTATCGGTGCTTGATCTTACACACTTAATTCCGAGTGCCTGAAGCGCTGATTCCAACAGTTTCCTCTTATTGTCTGCCATATGTTTTAGTAATCAAATTTCCAGACTTAACATTTTCTGAGTTGGCCTTTATAGCAGGTTAAAATTGAAGTAAGTGTAACTCTCATAATTTACGACTGCTCGTCACAAACGCATAAATACCTCTTATCAGAAATTGCCCTACTTTGACTTAGAAATCTATGGTTTGGTTCCCTTGGCCCAAATATGCTCAAAATATCTATCGAACAGTGCAACGAGTCCTTTTGAGTCGGATTTAACTGCGGTATAGAACATCATTGACTCCGTAAATTGCTCGCTGTATACTATAAGACACTCAGTATGGTCAGTAACTAGAAATCTTAAATCGCCGTGCTCCATCAAAGCAATGCTCGCCCCCCAAGACTCTAACCTTTTAATTTCCTTCGATAGGCGCAAATCATTAGGGCCGATAATTTTAATGGTTGCTCCTTTGTTCTTAGCTTCTAAGATGGAACTTTCAAAAGACTTAAGGTATTGCTGTTCTGAACTAGGATCAGTCCCCCATTTACTTCCCATGTATAGCATAGTGAATCTTACCTCATTCTTGCAGCTTCTAATCATTTCAAAGAATGTATCAAGAACCTTGTCTTTACCGTAAATCGTATTCATATAGGATTCCAAATTATTCACCCACCTTGGTGCCTACATATTTACTCTTTAGAAGTGAGTCAAGGATACCATTTTCAATAGTTCCATCTATGATATAAGAATTTATCTTTTTTTCTTGATATAATTTCATTAACGTTTCCACCTTATGTTTCATTCCACCTGTAACATCCGTGTTAGATGAACCCGAGACTAATTTTTCAATTCTATTTAAATTCTTATCAGAAATCACCGATATAGTTGAATTAAGATCTTTAACGTTTTCGAGAACTCCAGGTTTGTCTGTTGAAATGATTATTCTTTCGGTTGAAAAATAGTTACACAGTTCGGATATAATATTCTCACTTGAAAAAACTTGTGTTTTATCTGTAACTGTGTCAACTAGAATATCCCCATAGAAAATTGGGACCCAGTCTTTTTCAAGCATTCTGTTAATTAGCTGTTTTCCTGTCAAAGAAACCTTTCCATTGGTTAATTGGAAACTTATTGAAGTTTGAACTGGAAACGCTCTTACACCATAGTTAACAAGACCCTCTACGAATCTCGAGTTAAGTGCTCTTGCAGCCCACATAACTAAGAGCAGCCCATAATTTAATTCATCGATCGAATGCAATCTCGTAATTTGATTGATCGCAACCAAATGAGCATAACTCCCTTGACCATGCACTATTATTAATCTCTCATCACGTCCTTTAAGCTCCATATAAGTACTAATTTCCCTAGAAATTCTCCGTATATTTTCAATGTTGGATTCAAAAGATTTATCTTTATGAGTTATTAGACTGCCTCCCACTTTAAGAATTGTCAGTCTTAGGTTTTCATCTCTGCTTGTTCCCAAGTTATTCAAATGGTAAACTCGCGCATAAATATCAATTTTTTCATAATTTGTAAGAGTTCAGCCATATGAAGTCATCCCGGATTAGCCCTGAATTGAAGTTTTCCCTTCTTTCTCCTCGATTCGAGTACAGTATAGACTCTGCAGAAGTCTTTTGCACCCCTGTCTGATCTGGATCC
>JAJZXP010000152.1 GCA_021806345.1 Thermoplasmata archaeon
TAAATGTAAAAGATCCATCTGGTAGATATAATAAAACAGAATGCCCCAAACCGTAATCTTCGAAATTTACTGTAGAGGAAGCATTTGATACGGAAATTTCCCAACAATATCCCAATGTTAGGTTCAGAATATTAAATGTAACCGGGACAAGATGTGGTAATACGACATTTGTAGTCAAAAAAGCACCTGTTTCCCTGAAAGGATAAGGATTTGTTTTGATATTATATGGCTCGTAACTACTGCTATATGTACATTCTTCTAACGTATAATTAAACTGACCGATGGGAATTAAAGTATTTATTGTTGAGCCTGAAGATGAATTTTCTAAAATGAATGAACTGTTTGAATTCGATATTGCTACAGACCATGTCGAGCCTGTCATTAAACCGCTTTCCATAAATTCCGCCCTAAATAAAGATGGCAGTGTAACAGAGATTAAAATTGTATTTCCAGAAACAGTTAGTGGTTTTGTTTCGGTAGTCAATGAACCTACCTCTATGGTGTAATTAAAATTCCCATCTGGTACATACATCGAAATAGTTGAACCCACACTACTATTCGATACTAAATAACTACCAGATTTGTTCTGGATTGAAACGCCCCAAGAAGCACCTGTTGTAAGACCGTTTTCTGTAAACGTAATTTTATGGAGTACCGGTAAATTAAACGTAATTTTCTCGGTTATAGATTGACCTGTTACCCCAAATTCCCCTGTAACTTTGGTTGAAGTTCCAATAACAGACCCAGTCCATGTATATATTCCGTCGGGCAAGAAGATTTGAATTGAAGAAGACGGGATTTCATACTCCTCGGCAATTATATCGAACGAGGTACCAATCACTTCGATTCCCCAAGTGAGATTTGAGCTAAGGCCGGTTTCCATGAAAGATACCCTGTACAGATTTGGAAAATTAACTATTATATTTACAGACGAACTATTTATTTCGAATGGTGAAGACAGAGATGTAAAATATGTACTGTTGAGATAATCTGACTGTCTGTAATAACCTGAAGGGAGATAAACCTGAATCGAACTATCTGATGTCAAAAACACATTAGACACAGTAAAATTAACCAAAAATGTGGCACTGAATAAGTAGACACCCCACGTTGACAATGATGGTGCCTTGCCTTTTAGAAAAGTTACTTTGTATAGTGACGGGAAGTTGATATTTACTGAAATTGAACCTCCAATAACTTTAACATCTTCAATAAATAATGCAGATGTGTTAATTCCACCATATACTTTATATGTTCCGTTGGGAAGATATGCAACCATAGAGGTAGTTGTAGTATGATTATTGTACGAAACATTTGCGCCTTCCACCTTTAATGAGTAATTTGCATTTACAAATAGACCAGTCTCAGTAAATGTACTGGCATATAGTGTAGGAAACTTAAGATAAACTGTAGTTTCATAAGCGGGAAAAACGAAGTATTCGGTTAGATCAGGCAGTCCCACCCCGTAAATAATTTCATAAATTCCTGCATAAGTATGAATTGTCATAGACACAGAGGAACTTGTATTAGAATAGATGATATTATTAAATCCGCTCGCGAGAGAGTTATACTCTACGACCTCCACATTCCATTCTCTTCCGGATGAGAGCCCAAGAGCCTGCAATTGATAAGTATACATCTGCGAGGATGCAGAAGGTTTTATGCTGTTCTGATTCTGTACTAACCTATCCATGTTCAAAATTTTTGAAATGATTGGGTCGGAATTAGGAGACAACTTTGTAAAATAATTCGTAAAATTTTGATTGTTAACATTATTATGCCTTTCTGAATTTAAGCTATTGGAATAGAGACCAGTGGGCAAGTAAGATTTTCCAGATACTCCCACTACGGATCCATGAAAAATAGTAAAAGATGAAAAAAGAACGAGCCCTACCAAAAACATCACTATCAATTTTCTGAAATACAAATGATGTAAAAGGAGCTTGTTTGCCAATGGTCTGTCAACAATCGAAATTGAAGAACGTCTATCCATATATATAAAGGCAGTGTACGTATTTAAAAGTCATTTTACTCTCAACTTTGCCAAATTATGCCAGGAACTGAAAAATTAAATCCAGTGTTAGTGTGTCTTGTAGCACTACTAAGTTTTTGATCCATGGTCGAAGCAAAAATTTTATTCCTATAGATAAAGATCTAATAATTCTGCAGACCTTAAATTTAATATTTTTTTAATGCAATCCAGGTGGCAAACCTCAATTTTATCCATTTACATTACGTTTGCATTCACTTTGTCCTTCACCTGCCAACTTTATTTCATGCATTAAGAAATTCTGAAATTCATCCCGGTCGTCCATAAAATGTAATCTGGGCAGTGGAAGTCACTTATACTTACGAAGTTTATGTTTATATCTTCTGGTGAATACAACAAACATGTTTCACAAACAAATTGCTCAACTTAATTACCATCGTAAAGCATATAAGTAGGTGCACATCAGAGTGGTCAGTATAAGAAGGAACGGATTGGTCTACAAATATGCACAATTAGTTGAAAGAGAGTACAAGGACGGTAAAGCCCACAATTTGATTCTAAAGCATATAGGACCGGTAAAGACCAAATCAGATGTCGATAAATATAAGAAAGAATTTTTAACTGCAAATTCAATTTTACAGAGACAAAACATTAACATGAATTCATTGAATCTTGCTTCCCCCCTAGAATTCGGTGTTTATTATGCAACTAGAAGTTTATTGATAAGAACAGGAATTGCTGAAATCATTGAAAAATACCTGGGCGACTGCGCTGAACTGGCTTTCCTTCTCATAGCAACAAGGCTTGGACCAATCAGTGGAGCTCAGTATTATCCTGATTTTCTGGACAAAATATATTATCCCTGGCTTAAAGATAAAACCAAAAAACAATTGTTTAGAACCCTGGACATAATATCAAACCACAAAGACGACATTGAAAATGAAATGTTCATGAAAATTGCCCCCACTTCTGAGGAAATCATGCTGTATGTGATACCATCCAGATTTGTCACTTTCCGACATGGCAATTCTGATAACTCTTCTGAAACTAAATCTTTGAGTAAAGATATGGATAACTTAATCTGTGTTGCTACCGTTAATAAACTTCCGGTTTTCTCAGCGTTATGGGATAAGGATTGCGATTTACGTGAAGAATTAAGGAAAAACATCGATATCTTGACTACAAGATTTGCTCCACATAATCCAAGGTTGATTATTGATTTGCCTAAGACTTCACATGATATGACATGCGTTCCCAAAAATTGGAAATATTTAGTTAGATTGTCAAGATGGATAAATCCATTCAATGATATTCTCGCAAATACCGCTTTGGAGTCTTATAAAAAATTTGGGTCTGTGTTATTACATATCGTTCTACCATCTCAGCCTCTGACTTTACATAATAGCCGGCCGATCTTGAAGAGTTCACTCTCAGAGAATTCCATGCTTGTGGCACTTTTTTCAAAGGACCTTTATGAAATTGATCACGAGAGATTCTGTTCATCAGACGATGTTTTTTATGTGAATGAAACGGGTTTTCTGAGCAAAAAAAAGCAACCTTATTCAGTTAATTTAGATGTTAGCCATAAAAAAATTGGAAGTGGTTTGAATGGCCTGAGGGCGGTTGATTCCTCAACGTTGCTAAAATTATCTGGAAAGAGAATGCTTCTCGTGGACAACACCACAATTCCGGAGGATGTGGCATCGATTCATAAATTCTTTGTAAATCTTGAAAATAGATTTTCATCTGTAACCGCTTTTACAGAGCTAAAAGAAGGATTTGAATGGAAAGATACAAGGAAACTAGCTCACTTATACATTAACACAATATCTGCTTTTATAGGTAGCCTGTTGGAAATGGAGACCAGGTCTACTCTTTTTGACGTAACAAATTGCCTTTCTGCCATGAAGGCAATAACGATGACAACTCAGTATGGTCCCATTGTATTAAGAACAGACTCACATGAATGCGATCGAATTCTAGAGAGGCTCAGAATACAACTACCTGGTAAAATTATCGGTTAAAAATGTAATTAAACTCAATCTTTTATTTGCTGTTTACATAGTTATTCAAATATGAGATTAATTGCAAAACATTATTAAAAATAATAATAGATAATTTGAAATTATAGGATTCTACTAATCATTACTGTATGTAAATCGAATAATGATAAATATAACAAGATAATAAAGCCCTAAGTGATCGTTTGCAAAAACATACAATAAGCATTATCCTTGCTGTACTGAATGAGGTTAATTCTTTACCTCAAACA
>JAJZXP010000361.1 GCA_021806345.1 Thermoplasmata archaeon
CTGAGTATCTATTGATCCCTGGAATCAATCCGGACGTTCCAGTTGTATACGGAATAATTGCGCTTGCACTTTCACTTGCCATCCATGAAATGTTCCACGGTATTGTAGCCAGAAAGCACGGAATAAAAGTAAACTCGGTAGGATTAATGTTATTTGTAGTTCCAATTGGGGCTTTCGTTGAACCAGATGAGCAGGAAATAACAAGTGCAGACCCAGTTGTCAGAAGGAGAGTTGTTGGTGCTGGAATTGCAATCAACTTCGTTATTGCAATTGTTATGTTTCTTCTTTTCTCGTTAGTTTTTTCTCATGCTGCTGTTCAGGCAGTTCCAGGAGCCTATGTAGCATCTTCAAGCCTGACGAATTCTTCAAATATTATTGATAAGGAATTAATTTCCTTTGGGCCCTACTCTGGAAACAATCTGACCAACCTTGCAGTGTATTCAAATCTAACACCCGGTAGCACTGTAAAAGCGGCATTCTATAATGGTAATTCTACAACCACAAGTGATATAATTGCGGGAATTTCGGTTGCCTGTACTTATAAAGGATTTCCGGCATATCAAAACATTACAGCAGGAGACTATATTCTTTCAATTAATAACAAGAAAATATATAACGAAACTGTGCTCTCAAGCACGCTGGATGGAATATTACCCGGAAAAGAGATCATTATGGTACTTGGGACACCATCATCAAATGGGCTCTCACTAAGTGAAAAGTATTTTAATTTTACAGCGCCTTCTGCATACACGTTTTATTCCAAGTATGATCCTTCAGCCTTAACGCCGGCAATGAAGAACGAGAGTTTCGTGGGAGTTGGAATTGCTTATGGCGGATTGGGACTTGAATCTATATCACTTCTAAAGCAAATTGTTTTTGCAGATACTGCTTATTCAGGATCATTTAATGGTGCGCTGGAAACCATAGCACTTCCGTTTGGGGGGTATTCACCAATTCCAGCGCAATTTGCTCATCTTTTTAAAGTCCCCATGGGATTCACTGATTTTTATTTTCTCGCTAATACTGTTTACTGGCTATTCTGGGTCAACTTTCTTCTTTCCATAACCAATGCACTTCCACTTTCAATATTTGACGGAGCTCAATTTTTAAGAGACACACTTATGATAGCGTCAAGAAGGGAGAAATTCAAATATTTCAGGGAGGAAAAAAATATCGCAGGAGTTCTTTCTCTTGCTACAACCCTAATACTTCTAATGCTGATGATAGAGATAATTGTGCCAAGAATAATTTAGTAAAAAATAGTACCAACTCCACCCAATTCTTTATACAATTTTAATGGAAAGGATTTATAGCACTGATAATATTCTGGTTCAGTTCAAGGTAATATAAATGCCGTTTGCCGAATCAATTGAAAGAAGACTTAACAAGAAAATTTGCATGAGATGTGATGCCAGAAATTCAGTGAAAGCATTAAAATGCAGAAAATGTGGATATACCGGCCTTAGAATGAAAGCAAAGGAGAGAAGAGGGGGCCAGTAGGAAATTGGACAGTAATGCTCCAAGAATTGCAATTCTAATGATGGAGGGAACTAACAATGAGACAGAATCCTTCCGTTCATTTCAGGAATCTGGGGCTCGACCTGATTTAGTACATATAAGGGATCTGGAATTAAAAAAAGTTGATCTCAACGAGTATCAGGGAGTTTTTATACCTGGTGGTTTTTCTGCCGGTGATTACGTAAGAGCTGGGGTTATTTTTGCTATCCGTCTCAAGGCAAGTGCTGGAAAACTCCTGTTAAACTTAGCAGAAAGAGGAGTTCCTATTCTTGGGCACTGCAATGGCTTTCAGGTTTTGACAGAACTAAATCTTATTTCAATGGAAAAGGACAAAAGAGACACAATCCTTGATGTCAATGAATCGGGAAGGTTTGAATGCAGGACAATATATGTAAAATATACGGGCAAAAATAAGGTCCTTAACTCCCTAAAAGATGTAAAAATTCCAATGGAAATACCAATTGCTCACAGAGAGGGAAGACTAAGATTCTCCAATCCGGATTCGGTTTCTCTGTTGAAATCTTCCGGGAGAGTGCTATTCACCTACACCAATCCTTCCGGAGAATTAGACGAGTACCCGTGGAATCCAAACGGATCTGCCGGTTCCATAGCAGGAATCAGCGGAGAAATGGAAAATGTGTTTGGGATGATGCCGCATCCAGAGCGCATATACTACCCATATCATCTCTCGAATCTACAAAGGGTTAAGGGTGTTCAACCAATTGGAAAAATATTTTATGACTTAATAGTTGATTACGCGAGAAAGAACTAAAGTCCATCAGGGCAGACCCAACTCGTGTTTCTTCAGTCTAAGCAACAATTCCTTCGATCTCTCTTTAAATTCTTCAAGCGTACTATCATTTACAATCATATATTCTGCCAGGGATATAGCATTTCCAATTCCCCATGAGAGCTCTCTCTCATCCCTTTTGACCAGTCCTGTGAAGTCCTTAACATCGTCAACTCTGTGTCTTTTCTTTATTCTTCTGAGTCTTTCATCCCTGTCTGTGTGAATTGCGATAAGAATGAGGTCAGGGAATTTCAATTTAAAATACTCAAATTCTTCCATATTTCTGAGTCCGTCAACTATTACCCCCTTTTCGGTTTCTATATCCTCAGAGAGTCTTTTGGCCCAAATATCCTTTCCAAACATTTCTCTTTCATGATTTGCAAAAAGTCCGATTTCTCTGTCGGTGTTCTCTATCTTATTTAAGCGGGCAAATTTGCGTACCGTATCGCCCATATGGAAGTCTTTCCAACCCATAGACTTTGCAACCTTTATAAATTCATCTTTTCCTGCTCCAGGCATACCTGTGACAATAAGCATGAAACCTCCATGAAAGGATCGGTTAATATTTTTTTTAATAATCCTCGTATTATTTAAAAGCAAAACAAGCGTTGATTCACCTATTCACTTAATATTTGAAAACTATTTTAACAAAGAATCCATACCTGAAACCGATGACACAGGTTGACATCAACATTACAGTTGGTGGCCCTCAGGGTGGTGGAATAGACACATCCTCCAATATGATAAGTAGGGCCTTCGCACAGTCAGGTTATTATGTTTTTGGTGTTCGTGAATATCATTCCAATATCAAGGGAAGGCACAGTTATACCCACCTTAGAATAAAAGACACTAGACCACGGTCACTAAAATATCCTATCGATTTCCTCGTGGCTCTAGATCCAGACAGCATTTTTGAGCATCTGGAAGATGTAGGGAATGGAACCAGAGTAATTTATGATAGCGCAATCGAAAAGGCAGAACTCTCGGCAGCAAGAATGATAATGAGAGATACTGCTATAAAAATCAAAGAAACACTTTCAGAGGAAAATTTTCCAAACACCATAACAGGTGCAGTTCAGTGGATGCGAAAGAGAGGTGCAGTGCCTATTGCAGTGCCATTTAACAGTGTTGTGCAGGAAGCGATTTCAGGTGGGGTACCTTCAAGATATTTTAACACACTTGGTGCAGCGCTGACTCTTGCAATTGCTGGAGTCTCAATAGAATACATGGAAGAAAGCATAAGGCTTGTATTTGCAGGGAAAGAGAGCATTGCCGATGAAAATATAGCCGTAGTAAAAGCAGCATATGACTACTGCAAAAAGGAGAATTTCAATGGAAAGCCATTGTCATTTATAAAGCACACTAAAAAATTCCTGTTAACCGGAAATGATGGGGCAGCCATTGGAAAGATGATGGCCGGATTGAGGATGCAGACATATTATCCCATAACTCCAGCAAGCGATGAAAGTACTATAATGGAAAGCCACAACTACTTAAAGTGGGTGAAGACCGAAGAATCAAAGATGAAGGACGCTGGAGTTGTTGTCGTTCAAACTGAAGATGAAATATCTGCAATCACCATGGCTATCGGAGCGGCTCTGACCGGAACCAGGACATCCACTGCAACAAGCGGGCCAGGATTCTCATTAATGGCCGAAGGTTTTTCATTTGCAGGAACAGATGAAGTCCCATTGGTGGTGACTCTTTATCAAAGGGGTGGACCCAGCACGGGACTGCCAACAAGGAATGGACAATCGGATCTTTTATTTGCCTTAAACACAGGTCATGGAGAGTTCCCAAGGATAGTAATGTCATCAGGGGATGTAGAGGAATGTATATATGACTCAATGAATGCAATGAATTATGCTAATAGATACCAGTTGCCAGTCATTCATCTGATAGACAAGAATCTTGCGAACACTTCAGATTTCGTTGAAAACAT
>JAJZXP010000047.1 GCA_021806345.1 Thermoplasmata archaeon
TTAAGGCTCCATCAAGAACTAAAGATGTGCTTGGACAGGCTTTTGATATGATTTCTATGGCTCTAATCAGGAAGCTAAAACTCATCCCATATCCACCATATTCTTTTGGAATGTAACTCGCAAATAAACCAAGTTCCTTCATTCTATCAATAAGTTTCTGTGGAACTTCCTCTTTTAGATCAATCTCTCTTGCAAGTGGTTTTACCTCTTCATTGGCGAATCTCTTTATGTATTCAAGAACATCATTTTCCTCTTCCCTTAATTCACTCATACCCTAGTAATGTTATTTCAGATATTATTTTTTGGTGGAATTTAATATGGCCTTATATTTTTCAGATTTCACATTTTTGAAGTATGAATTTTTCAATGTAAGAAACAACAAAATAAACTGGTATGAACGGTTTAAATAGGTATTCTATTTTTACTTTTTTTGAAGATCAGGGAAAGCAATCCTATAATAACTAAGCCATCAAGGATTTCAAAATAGTTCAATACTGAAAACCCTTCCTGATTCATAATTATAGTATTCTCCTTTCCTGAAAGCGTGCTATTAAGAAAATCAGATTTGTTGTAATAGTCAAATATAGTTACCGCATCAATTTTGTACCTCCCAATTCCAAGTTTTATATTTTTACCATAAAATTCCTTATTAGTAATTGTAAAATTATAGGATTTAACCAAACCAGATGCAGTATCACCCTTCAAGCCACATATTTTTATAGACTCTATAATATTGGCTCCTTTTTGAGATGTACTGTTATAAACAAAATTGTTGAAAATGTATAGTTTTGCCATTCCAGTATAGTCAGAAAAGGTTGAAGTGCTAAAAATTTCACCACACAGATTTTTTGTGTTTAGTGTTTTACATGAATTTGCCTCGAAACGAATTTCGTTTCTCTGATAGGGAGATGCGGAAAATATCAACATGATTATTAATAAAGAAGAAAGAATTACAACCATCCTTGTATATTTTATCATTCTTGATTCACCTTCCACTCTTTAGTCCAAAATTTAGCAACAACCTACTTGAAATCACAACCATTAATATTGAAACTACCAATACTACAATAGACTCTATAAGTATGTAGAAAGGATCGATTGAAGATAAATTTAGGTGAAAGTACAATTCTAACTCTATATCGGCTTTATTTTTTGAATTCCTCGCTATACTAATAGCCTCATACGCAGCAAAAAGTACACCCATTGAAGCGATTCCATCCCTTACAAATACACCTATTATTCTTCCCGCTGCAATAAAAAGTGAGATCACAGCAACTGAAGCAATCCAGTATAAAACAACATCTTCAACTGGAATGTAGAAGAATTTGATATATAATAAAAGAGATATTTCAATTATTATGGCAGAGGGTAATATTATAATATCTATAAAATGGCTTACAAGTAGTGTTGTCATTCTTTTCAAAGGTGCAGTGAACAGGTATCCGAAAACGCCAGATTCTATGTTTCTTCCATAAAAATATGACTTTATAAGAGCATAAGCTAATATAGGATAGAAAGCAAAAGACATTGAATTATATAAAAAATATCTATATCCAAAGCTAACAGCTGAGTATCCTATTATAAGAGATGAAATTAAAATAATTAATTCCTGTACGTGATACTGATTTGAGAGATAGTCAGAAATCCTTATATTAGGGTTTCTGAACATATGAAAATTCATCCTCCATGACTCTTGGAACTGGTATAATGCTCATTATGCTGGCAACCTGATCTGCATTAATTGACGAAATGAAATTTTTGAAATCTTCATCTCTTATCAAAATATTGTTCCTGATAATTTTATACACTAACTTTCCCTCAATTTTCTTCACTATCTGATCTATTTCCCTAAGTTTTATGGAAAATAGATTTTCTCCAATTCCTGTTTTTATTGGTATTGGTCCTATTATTTTTTCTGGTCTAAAAATCACTATATTTTCAGCAATTGGAAGCAAATCATCAAGAATATGGCTTACTATGATGAATGACAGATCATTTTCATGTCTAAGTCTCTGAATAATGTTGGCCAGAATATTCCTGTTTTCCAGATCTATGTTTGAATTTGGCTCATCCAGTACAAAGAATTTACATTCAGTAGAGAGGCAAATGGACATGGATATAAGTTGGGTTTCACCCATGCTAAGGTATTTAGTTCTGGCTCTTTTTAAGCCGTAAACTCCGAACTCTTCCATTATCATTTTTAATCTTTCAAAATTAATCTTTCTCAATCCAGAATAAAACTCGATCCAGTCCATTACAGTAAACCCACCTATGGGAAGCGGTCTTTCAGGCAAAAAAGAAACGTCCCTAAAAGCAAGATCTGGATTATAATACGGAAGATGTCCCCCAACCTTTACTTCATCTTTTCCCTCTATCTTGGCCAATCCTTCTATGACAGAAATGAGTGAACTCTTTCCTACGCCATTGTGACCTATTATTATTGTAATCCCATCTACAATTGACACATTAAGATCAGAGAGAGATCTATTCTTAGCATAACTTACCTTTACATGATTTACTTCAAATTTCATTGATTTATCCTCCTTCTAATCCTCTTTCTTACATGTCTTACTGTTAGAACTAAGAATAAGACTCCCACTATCCATATGGCAGCTATAAGATTTATATTCTCAATAAGATAATAAGTATAGTCTAAATTAAACTTGACATTTGTTCTTGTTAGAGATATGGTAAAATCGCATATAACTTGATCTTTTGTTCCGAGTAATTTATTTGCGAGGGAAAAATTTCCTCCCTGCATAACCATATCTGATAAAACGTAATAAGAGCCACTTTGAGACAACCCAACCATACTTTGAGGAAATTCCTGGTAAGCAGAGTGTTGAGATGGATTTTTTATTATCGACTCATTATTAATATTTAATGGCACATATAGTCTTTCAATTGCAACTTCTCCATTTATATGAAATACATCTTGAGGCGGTCCAAAATCAACAGTGTCATCAGAGCAGATGATCTTTCTTGATGCTACTTTCAACAACAGTGAACCGTATTCAAAAAATTGCCCAAATTGGGAAAGATTTCCCATAAAATAACCTATTGTGCTACCATTTCTGCTTTGAATACCTGAGATTTTAGACAGTTCAGGTTTTCCTTTTTGACTGCAGCCGTGTATACTTAATGAGTAGCTGTATTTATTGTTTCCAATGCTAGTTATATTAAGATATGAACAAGGAGTTTCAAGTAAAGTTGTTCCATTTCCATCGTTCTTTAGAATGAATCCACCTATCTGATACGAAAAATTTGCACCACTACTATCTGGATTAGCCACATAATTGTTTAAAGATGTCTTCTCTATTTCTAGCGGTATAACTGAGATGGTGATTGTAGATATGATAAGTATGATCAATGTTACAACTATAAAAATTTTAAGTTTCAACTTGAGGTTCACCTGTTACTATTGAGCAAATGATGTTCCTGCCTGTAATACTGTATTTATGATACTAGACCAGCTTATTGATGCATCTGATTTGACTGAATATTTTCCCATATCAGATCCGTTTATTCCCCCGTTTCCTATTAGCATATACATTTCTACTGTGGTACTAGTTTTAGTGACTGCGTTTACCGTGTTGAAAAATGTGAATGACCAGATATATAATGTTCCAGTTACCCCATCTTTAGTAATTTGAGTTAGATTCATTAAAGTTCCTGTTGAAAGAGATGCTCCTCCTGTCAGAATTGGATTAGGGTTAATAATTGCAGAGTTTTCAACCTTAAGCGGGATATTGCAAACTATAACTGGATTTTGCCCTGGATATTCATAAACCTTCTTTTCTATAAGGAAAGTTAATTTACCTGTTTCTTTCACACATACTGGTGAATATTGTGGATACGCTTGAACATAGCAGGTTTGACTAAATTCAATCCCTCCTTGTCTAACTTGCGTTCTACATGTCGGTCCTCTTGATATTGTAGAACAATTGACGTTGGTAGAAGAGATTGCTGTTTGTTTATTACCACTCGTTGGAGTGTTAATATTTTTGGAGTTTCCAAAGGGCATGGCTATCATTGAAATTATGGCCAGGAAAAATAACCCCCCCAGTTACTAATTTTATGTCAGAAAATTTAATTTCTGCATCCATCAGGTTTGAATCCCATGGTTCGTTTATCTTTTTCATAAAATCAAATTCTTTTAATGTTATATAAATATTGCTGATATTTATATCACATGATTACTTTTGTTCCGAAAATAAAATAAGGTAATTGTTTTAATTTAGAACTAA
>JAJZXP010000279.1 GCA_021806345.1 Thermoplasmata archaeon
TCCCGTTATTTTGCATAATAGGTATTTCAAGAGCCCTAATTATTTCTCCAGATTTTTTCGGTATTTCAGATATCTTCCATTCTTCACCGATCTTGAGCATGCTCACACGCTGAAGATGTTCTATTATCTCAACGCCAAGTTAATTTTCCCCAAAAAAGGCAAAATAAAAATACCCAAAAACGACAATTGAAATTTCCCCATTTCCTTACAGGGATGAGGGAAATAAGATGTTGCGTGATGAGAGGGGGCATATGATAAGAAATATGGTGGAAAATGGAATGAAAATATCGGAGATAGCAAAGGAGTTGAGCATGGACAGGAAAACGGTGAGGAAATACGCTAAATCCAAGGCTGTCCCAAAGCAGAAGCAGCGGAAGAAGAGATCTCTGAAGCTTGAACCCTATATGGATTACATAAAGGAGAGAATAGCAAAATACAATCTCTCTGCTGTGAGGATACTTGAAGAGATAAGGAGGAAGGGATATACTGGAAGCTACTCAACACTGAAGGCTTACTGCAGAGTACAGAGAAAGGATCGTGCCATAAAGGCCGTTATACGGTATGAAACCGAACCGGGAAAGCAGGCACAGGTAGATTTCGGTGAATTTGGTCATGTCCTTATTGACGGTAAGAATAAAAAGCTCTATGCATTCTCATATATCCTTGGATATTCCCGTTTCAGGTATGTAGAGTATACCGTTGATATATCAACACAGAGCCTCATAAAGCTTCATATGGACGCATTCAGGCATACAGGTGGTGTGCCCTCTGAAATTCTGTATGATAACATGAAGCAAATCGTTATTGACCGCAAGATAAAGGCATCAGAATCCACCTTTAACATGGCATTCGTGCAGCTCTCAGAATACTATGGCTTCAATGGCAGGGTATTCGAATCCATTTAGGATACAAATGCACAGTGCGTGCCATGGCTGGTTGAGGCAAACGGGAAGGTACAGCATTGTCATCGTAATAGAGCACCACACTGTTCTATACATTGTTGTTAAAATTACCTACATACGATGCCGCATTGTTATGTATGAGTGGATAACTAGATGAAACAGTATTAGATGGATTTGAAAGAGTAAGATTAAATATCTTCGGTTTCATCTTTGAAATACCAAGATATTCTATTGTGTATTTTCTAATATGTCCAGCCAGACCTGATGAAACCACGCTGAATGTATAATCTGAAGGAGATGTAACGGTGAAATTCATAGTGCGGTTCACATAACCTGACACTTTATCCAGAGAAAATGAATTTGTGAATGAAGTGGTACCATTAGAAGCTTTCATTGACATATTGCCTGAGAAGTTCTGAGCCATAAATCCGAATGAGAAATTGTAAGTGCCAGGAAGAAGGTAAACCCTGTAAAGAGTGTTAGGTAGTGTCAAATTGTAAAGAGAACCATTGAATCCGTATAGAGCTACACTGCTTTCGTGATCAACGTACGAAGATCCGATAAAATTCATTCCTGAAGAAATGACAGGCACTCCAGAATAATTAATCTCATAGAGGTAAAAGGGATAGGAGTAGGCAAGGAGTCCATAATTGTAGTGTGAATAAAAGTATGGGAGCCATGTTGCCATAGAACCATCTGAGTTATTGTAGAACGGGAAATTCAGCCAGCCCTGACCATATTCGGCATTATTCACATCTACAGCCATAAATTGAGGTATAACCGATGCAGGTTTCGGACCATTATCGTAAAATGAAGTATTTAGCCAGGGCAAATTGCCGGGACCAAACAGAAAATTTCTCGGGCGATCGGAAAACTGAGGCTCGTTATCCTGAACTAGAACAGAATCTCTATGTGGTACGAGCTTCACAAATTCATTAGCCACAGCGTCTGAACTGGTAACATTTATCTGATGATAGAAGTCAGCATAGGCATTATCCCCCGGGATATTCGGTGAGTTCAGAGGCGCATAGGGATTATAAAAAATGCCCATTAAAATTACAAAAATGACAAAAATAATTATGCCACGCTTTCTTGTTTCTGCTGGAATACGCTTGAGGGTGTACGACTTCAAAGACAACTTTGAGTTGCGCCATGGTCTTCCAATTATCAACAGAAAGAATATTATGGGTGTAAAGAACTCACCCCCATATTGAACTTTAATGTTCCAGAAGGGGTAACCCCCAAAAAGAACAAAGAAGAGAACTGGCAAGACCGCTATAAAGTATACAAGATCAGATTTTTCAACGATCAAAGTTATTATAACAGTTAAGAGTAAAAGCATCATAAAAATTACTATGAATCCGTTATTGAAAGCTGTCGCTATGTTTGATAGATACAAATGTATAAGGCTACCTCCAGAACTTGCAGTTGTATTTCCAAGGGCTACAATACCACCGGCATGGTATCGATATGCGGCAAATAGTATTGTTGGGATAGGTGCAGTCAAAAAAGTTAAAGCTTTAAAATAACCTGTTGTAATAAATTTACTATTTTCTTTTCTTGATTCTATAATATTGTCTAGAATTACAATCAAGAGATAAAGGAATACAAAGAAAGCAAGAACTATGCTTGTGGATGCGGCAAGCAAAAACAGTGCAAAGGACAACTTTGGTCTATGCTTCATGAAATACATCCCTGAAAAGAAGAATGTTCCAAAAAATCCAGCTATATGGAAATCGAAGAACAGATACCAGCTCAATGGGAAAAAGAAAAGGTACGAGAAGGACGCAATAATCGAAAGGGATTCGGAACCTGTCCTCCGCAGGGATAGAAGATAGATAAAAAGACTTGCAAGGAGAACTCCGAAAGACTGTATACCCAGGAATATGATTGGACCTTTGTACAAAATTGTTATATAGGATAGGGGAAGTACGAATGGCTTAGATGGGGGAACCAGAGTCAGGAGAGTCAAAGGCGATTTTGTCTGAGCTATGGAATTAAATGATGATACCTGTGCACCAAGGTCGTAAACAAATGCATGAAAGGAATCAAGTTTTAAAACTTCTATGAAAAACCAGAGGATTGAAGATGCCATATAAAAAAACATGACTGTAAATAAAGCTACGACATGTCTATTGTTTTTAATTAATCCTTTGATTTTATTTTCAAAATCCATTTTTGCTATCATCCATAATTGCCATAGATTTATATAAACCTTATGTATGTCTCTTTTGTAGGATGGGGAAATTGGATGGTAAACTTTCGCACACTTGAAATGATGTTTAGATTGAGTGGAAAATTTTCAAATTTATTTCATATAGCTCTTTGCTTAAAGTTTGGAAGTTTTCCAATAACGGCAATCAGCAGGAATGGAGATACTGTGGAAATATTATCCTGGGCACATTTATATGCTTTGTCATATGACTTTAGTTACGAGATCGATTCTGAGAGAAATTTGGCCTCATTTCAAGTGAGTGGTAGAAATGTAATCCTAACTGATGCTATTAACAACGGAGACATAGCAGAGATATTTGGCGCAAATCCTTTCCGTATTTTGAATCCAAAAGGAAAAACTGTAATAGACATAGGCGCCAACATCGGTGACTCTTCCATTTACTTTGCAATTAATGGCGCAACTAAAGTTTTTGCCGTGGAACCATTTCCCAGGTCTTATTCAAGTTTGGTTAAAAACATTAATTTAAATGAACTGAGAGAAGTTGTTGTTCCCATTAATGCGGCAATTAAGTCAAAAAAGGGTGAGATAACATTACCTCTCGAAAATGGAGACATTGGATCGAAAGCAGTCTACAATCCTTCGTATACAGGAACTACGGTACAAATACCAACAATCACTCTTGATGAAATTTTCGATAATGTCAAATCAGTTGATATCATTTTGAAAATGGACTGTGAAGGTTGTGAATATGAAGTGATCCCTAATATGAATGAATATTTGTTTGATAAGATATCTGCGATATGTTTAGAATACCATAAAGATTATTCCTATCTAGCTCAATTTATACGTGGAAAAGGTTATCACGTCAATGTCAGAAGGTACAGAAAGGATAATGGTTACATTTACGCTTTTAAAAATGGTCACAAATGAATTGCTTCGATAGTGCTTAGGGCTTGCGTAGAAATAACATAGCAAAGATTAAGACGTTGTAACAGATCTACAAGCATGGAAAAAAAGGTTCAGTATGACTATCTTGTGAAGGCACTCAAAGGTGCTGATGAGGTACAGGCAAGAAGGTTTGCAGCTGCAATGGCGTTAGGCATCGGTTGGGGCGGTATCTCCAGGATTGTGGAACTCACCGGCATGTCACATTCCACCA
>JAJZXP010000340.1 GCA_021806345.1 Thermoplasmata archaeon
AATCACTCTCAGTTGCAGTGGATATTCTTGAAAGAAATGTTCCATCAATGGGGCTTACTGATTCGATGGAATTATTTCGATTAAATTCAAGCCATTTACCATTGTATACACCTGAATTATTTTCATTCAGATCCAGTTTCTTGAAGGTTTCATCCCTTACTCTTTTAATGTCGGTCATGACTCATTATTTTTTCTACCTTATTAGCGTTGTTGATTGATCTTATCCCTGAAATGCACAAAAGAAAAAAGGTAATTAAATAATAATGTATTCCCCAGAGAGGGCTCGTGGTCTAGTTGGTTATGATGTCGCCCTGACACGGCGGAGGTCACCGGTTCAAATCCGGTCGAGCCCATTTACAGCTGTAATTGAGTCTAAATCTTCTGTGGGAGAGGGCCCTTATTAACTTTGGTAGGTTAAAGAAATGACTGACTTTTAGGGTTCAGGTCTATCCATCTCATGTGGAAATGATGTTTCATTCACTAAATTAGCATTTTGATTGGCACTGATTAACCTCACTTTTTCCAACTTCCAGGATGTGAGTGAAAGTCCCAACGCAATAATTACGCTGATTCCCGAAACTAATGGCAGTATTGATAGGGAAAAGTAGCCGAATAGACTTCCGCCCAAAACGGTTCCCAGAGCTATACCTATGTACAACATTGAGTTGTTAATAGCAAGGGCAGTTTGATGAGAATTTTTCGGCGAAAAATAGACCACTCTTCGTAACTGGGAAGGCATAAAGCCCTGTATTGCCATGCTAAATACGAAATATGAAAGTATGAACCAGAAAGAAGATTTGTACAAGAGGAGATACGACGATATTAGGGCGATTACTGATATTGAAATGGAAATCTTGGTTGTTTTCATGTGACCCCATCTATCGGTAGCATGGCCTCCAAGTATAACCCCGATAAACGATCCTGTTCCAAATAGCATCAATGCATATCCCACGTCCACTGGGTGCACGTGCAGATTACCTGTAAGTATTAGTGAGATAAACGGGAATATAGAAAAAATGCCCATTCCCCAAAAGGTATATGCCACTACAGCGAGAACAAAGGAGGATCGAAACGTTGAAGATGGAGCATTGCTTGAGTTAAAGATCGATGGAATATTATTCTTGGAAGGCGTCTCAAGTACCAAGGCCAGACCTACAGCTGCGATGATTCCGATAACCATGATAAATAAATACGTAAAACGCCATCCAAATAGAAGGCTCACCCATGTACCTATGGGAACTGTGATTGCCATAGATAGAATTAGTCCTCCCGACACAAGAGAAAGAGCCCTCCCCTTTTTTTCCTCGGGTACAAGAGTCACCGCAACAGCAAAGGCTGTCGGCGTAAAAAGTGACGCCCCAACCGCTGAAATTACCCTTGCTACTATCATAATATAAAAATTAATAGCAAGTGCTGAAATAGCCTCACCAACTATGAATATACCAAGAGTCATGACCAACAATTTACGTTTGTGCCATGAGGCCGTCCTTCTGGCCAGAATTGGACCAAAAACAGCATAGATGATTGCGAATACAGTAACTAAATAGCCTGCGGTTTGTGCAGATACTGCAAAACTATTAGCTACGTATGGCAAGATACCAGCAATAACAAATAAATCCGTGCCTATGGCGACTGTTCCAAGGGTAAGTAACCAGATGCTTATGCTTAATTTCATTATATCACTTCTCGATAGTTCGATAACTCTAAAACTATATAGTGCTGGAATATTTAAATAATTGCTGTCAATAAAGATATACATAAACATGAGATATTTTCCATATCCAGAGAAAGAAGCCATTACGTTGGCGGGACTTTTATACGCACTAAGTGACTCAATACGCCTTGAAATAGTTATGACTCTTTCAGATGGCACAGAAAAAGGAGCTTACGAGTTCAAATCACTTTGCAAATCACCCACACTAGCCTATCATTTTAGAATTCTACGTGAAGCTGGAATAACGAAAACCAGAATAGAGGGGAGATACCACTTTATATCGTTGCGTTCGGAGGATCTAAACACAAGATTTCCCGGATTAATAGACACCATTGTAAAGTCAGCAAAATCGTCAAATAAACAGTAGCAATTTAAACACAAGAGACAAAAGATCAGCATATTTCAGGAATCTCAAACAATCAAGTCCGTACCTTAAAATTAAGTGCTCATTGCAATTCACAGCAATTTGGCAAACTCCTCAACAGTAAGATCGCACTGCCGGATTATTGCTCTCAGCGTACCTTTGGGTAATTCATCATGGTTAGGAATCGCTACTCTCTTTCCATCTAGTTCTCGCTTCAGTATCATATGACTACCAACCTGCCGCCTGAATTCAAATCCAACTTTAGAAAGAGCTTTTACCGCATCCTTACCTGAGACTGAGGGGAGTTTAGGCATTCAGTTCAACATTTCCGATTATGTCTATATCATGAGGAATAGTCTCTCCGTCCGCCTTCATATCCTCTATAAATCCACGAATAGCCTCCTTTATGTTTGACATAGCCTCTTCTACACTGTTGCCATCTGATATGCATCCGGGTAAAGCTGGAACTGTGGCTACGTATACCCCGTCCTCATCTTTTTCCAAGACAACTGTAAATCTCATTATTTGTATAATAGACGTGGGCGTATAAGGCTTTTCATTTAATATTTCAACTTGGTTGTGCTCCCCTAACCTATTTCTAAATCCGGTCGGGCCCATTCTATATACGGTTTATTTTTTTGAGATTAACAGTAAAACACGATTTCAGCAATTAACTGATTGGTATACGCATCTTAAGGATTTATCGCATTTGTTTATATACTCACGGATCACTCTTTGAAATATAATAATATAAGAATAAATATAAGTGCATTCTAATGACACCCATTCAATCGTCTAAATAATATTGAACTTACAGGTTCAAATTGCCTATTTCGATACCTATTACCTACATTGTATTATTTATTTTACCTTTTGACGTGACTTTACATCTATTTTATTTTTGTAGACCACCCAATATGATTTTCAGCCTATTTTCGTAAACCATCACTGTGGGTGCACTACCCTTTCAGTATCTGATCAAGTTTCATGATCCTTCCCACCTCCCTTCCTATTTCTGACTTGAAATCCAATCTCTCTTTCACCTTTTTACCACTGGCAGCATATACAACCATTATATCTTTCATAACATCAATAGTTGATGGAAGAGATATGCTCTCCTCTGTCTTGTTAATCTCATTGTATATCAGTGAAAGGAAAAGATAGGCCAAAAGAGACATAAACATATGAACCCTGATCTTCTGCGGAGTTCTGTGGTATATGGGAAATGCAATACCCATGCTGTTTATTGTTCGGAAGCAGTGTTCCACTCTGTTTCTTTTCTTATAGAGATCAATTATTCCCGCAGAATCCATATCCATGATGTTTGTGAATATGGCATTCTTTCCCATCATGGATAAACGTTCATTCATTCTCTTCTGATTTATTTCAAGTGACGGAAGAATTATGGTTTCATTCAGATTCTCAGATTCAAGGTATATTCTTGATATATCCATGGAATCAGAATCACCGGAATCCATGATTTTCTTTGCTTTGAGAATGACCTTTTCCATTCTTTTCATGAATGTTTCCTTTTTCCTCTTCTCCAGTGATGATGAATGATAGAGTATTATTCGGTGATCTTTTCCGTAAACATTCTTTTTGATTTCAATATGTGAATCATGTTCAATTTCAAGTTTCATAATGTCATGGTGATCGGATTGCTTCAATGCACCAATATATTTTCTCCCACCCAAAAGATCAATATTTGATTTTGAATTGTAGCCCCTGTCGAATACTATTATGGATTCCTCTGGAATCTGCCTTACCATGTCCGGAAATGTCTTTGAATCATGTATGTTCCCTGCATATGAATTCCAGAATAAGGGAATGTAATCGTAATTTGCACCTATATAATATGAAATCTGATTCAGATCATATCTATGCTTCTTGTTGTGGCCCCTCTTTGCCATGCCATTTTCATTCATGAATGTGTACATGTTTGAGGCATCCACAAATATTCTGGAGAAATCATAGTCCATTTCAATGATCTTTTCCCTGACAGCTTTCATTATTGCATCCATATGTGCATCAGTTATGCGATCCATGAGATTCCAGAAGTCCTGTGATCCTCTCTTTTCATAAAGAGTGGATGCATAGTCTCTGGCTATCCACTTTTCAATACCATCCTTTGATGACGGATCAGATAAGCGGTTCATTA
>JAJZXP010000145.1 GCA_021806345.1 Thermoplasmata archaeon
TTTCTGGATCCTTTGAAAGATATCTTTCTCTGAAATCAATCCATGAAGATTCATCATTCTTAATTTCATACTGTTCATTCACATTACCATTATCTTCCATTTCAGTTATGTATACGCTACGTTTATGTACATCCATTCCTATCAGTATTCTGATCACCTCCTAAGTGATTGGTGACTGTTTAAGAAGGGATATAACTCGACAGTCTTCTATTCACCTTTGTTTCATTGTAATATGAGGAGGCGAAGGGCAACAAATCTATACGGCGACCTTCATGGGTCAAGCTATTTATCTGCTGCCTCTCCGACTCTCTCTTATGATCTCATGACAACGTGGTCAAAAGAACTTTTTTCATGACATCTTTCAAATAAACCTTAAACTAATTTAAGAAGTCACTAAAGAGACCTAAGTAGAGCAAACTCTTCAATGAATGTTACAAAAGACAAATTGTGGAATGTCACCATGATATTTACTAGGTGTAAAAACATAAGACATTATATAATGTTTATAGATCATACATAATGCAAAAATCAAATGTAACAACAATTCAGGTGGATAGGTCGGTTGTTGATGCACTTAAAAAACTAAAGAGATATCGCCGCGAGACTTATAGTGAGGTGATCCTCAATCTAATAGAGAATATACAAGAAACAAGAGAACTTGAAACATTTGTGCAAAAGGTCCAGGAAATAAAGATGAAAGAGTTATGGGAAGAAGGAGACTACTCTGGGTGGGAACTTGCCTGAGGCTGGAGATGTTATATTAACAAGGGTAAAATTTACTGATTCCGATGATTCTAAAATTCGACCCTCTCTTATGCTATTTGAGGAACTTGGAAACATTGTCATAGCTGGGATAACAACCAACACCAGAATGAGTGGTATAAATATTTCTAAAAATGAAGGAGCTGCCCAGGATAGTGTGATTAAGTTGAATTATATCTTTACAATCACAAATGCAGCCATAATTAAAACAGTATTTCGACTGAGCCCAGAGAAAAAGAAGTTGGTTTTTGACGAACTTACGAAGAAGCTTTCCTTTTTGAAATATTCGTGATATATTCACATTATCACTTGAAAATAAAAAACGGACTCTAATTCAAGTGCACTTAAAGTATTAACTTAAAACATTAATAAAATCCTTACCGTTTCATTCTGCATTTTTTCTTAGTTTTTCAGCACTAATTTATTCAATTCGCATTGAGTGTAATTAAGTGTTATATGTTTACTAATATGATCATCACATATCGCGATACTATCTATGTGTTATGAACCAGACTACTATACAGGTCTCAAAAGATACCAGAGAAAAGCTAAAGATAATTGGACGAAAGAATCAGATTTATGATGAAATATTAGAGAACCTTATATAAATACTCAAAAAAAGATATTTTCTTAGCTGAACTTGACAGAATAGCGGACAAAGAGGAGTTTGCCCCTCTTGACATGCTATAGTATTCTTGTTTCAACTACAGTCCCAAAGGGATTCAAGGCCTTGCAGAAAATAGAGCAGGAAAGAATTAGGGATAAGTTGAATGAACTGGCGAAAGATCCCTATAACAATTCCAATAGATTGGACACAAAAAAACTTTCAGGGACAAAACACACAAATTACAATCTCAGAGTCAGGGAATACAGGATTATATATTATCTGGAAGTTGAAATAATAAGGATTGTAAGAATAGCACATAGATCCGATGTGTATTCTGGTTAGATTAAGGTTCTGGGTACCATTCCATAGTGTTCACTAAAAAAAATAAGCGAATCCTGACCATGGTTTCTTCTTAAATTTCCTGGACTCAAATGAAAAAGAAATAATTCTCTTATTGACAAACCCTCTATCACTATTCGTTAACTATAAAGGGCAGCATTCTAAGAAATCGAATTTTAAAATAACTACTGCCATCAGACAACCTGTTTTACTAGCCTTTAATCTTAGTTATGTGTACAGAGCATCCTGAAATTTATGGTACTCATCCACGGTGCTGACCCATTATGTAGGATCTTCCGGAAGATCTGGAAACAATTCCGAGATAACTCATATACACTGCATAGACAATCAGTGAAATTATGAACCCGTAGATGAACACACCAGAACTTGTGTTTTCAGAGGTTCCATAATAAAGTGCTATCGTTACAATAAAAAACCCAACTAAACCAAAAACTGCTCCTGCGAGGAATGGTGAAAGGGACTGATCCATAATCAGAGACAATCCACTTTCTTCCCCCTTTTTTAAGAGAAAACTCTGTTTTGTCTTGCAATTTGGACATATGAATGTCCAATTTGGTCCGAACCTTACAGCACTTGCAGAACCCCATTTGGAATGTCTAAAATTAAACTTGTAGTTACAATTGGGGCATTCTGTGTGTGAAGTTACCCATGACTTGTGATTCCGAATTCTGTTGCCCATAATAATCCCTTAATCTCATCAAAATAATACACGATAATTATAATAACTTTACTCGCAAAGACCTAAAATTAAAGTGTTCACTTAAAACAGTAAGCAACTTAGAACCAGTCTATACTTATGAAAATTCAATGTATTAACATTCGTACAAGATATTTTTCTACTTTCCTTAATATACCTATGAATTAATTTTTTAGATATATTAATATTGGAATAAAAATACTACATTTTCGAGTTCTATCTTATTGTTGTCTTTCATTCTCAACTTATGTGAGTTTACTAACTTAGATGTCATGCATTGCCTGTATAGTACTGTGTATTATGGAGGAGAGGGGCATAAACCCCGATAAAAATCAGAATAAACTGAACCTAGGTTTAAGGGAGGTTTGTAAAAACATAGCAATAGGTCTTGGTAGTTCTATCAAACTACGTTGCGTTACTAACTCCATTTAAAATTGATGACCCAAAGCAGGAAATATTAAAACCGAAAGTCTCAACCCAATTTTAAATAGGGTGAAGATGGAAAGAATTTAGTAAGGTCTAACAGATCAAAAAGAAAATTTTAGGAAAAATAATATGAAGAAATGATAAATTCTCAAGCTTTTGCAACCTATTGGTCGAAACGTTTAATGGCTCAGGGATGCCTTTAATGCATACCAAGATGTGCATAGGAACGAGATCTTGGTAAATGTAGCGCTTCCCAGTGGAAATGTCCAGAGAAATGTGGAGATGCTTGCTGAATAAAATTTATTAGATATTACTCTATTGAATAGCGTCATGATATATTTGTTCCAACATATTCTTTATCTCATTTACGCCATTTTGGTAGTTTTAATCGTTTATGTTATGTTGAATATATTCAGGCAGGATAGGAATTACGGAAGAATGTTGATCTGCCCAGATTGCAATGCAAATTTCAAGAGACCAATAATAACAATTAGGGATGGATCTTACGGAAAAAGTATCTATCCTTACGGTCTGATACAATGTCCGAAATGCAAAAAACTCCACCGTGCAAAAGAGTACAGAAAAGAATCAAACTCTTCAAAATGAATCGTTAAGGGATATTTGTAAAGGCCATTAGTTAAATCCTCTTTCAGTATTGCATCACCATTATGAATGAACCTTTTACAACACAGGCCACACCGGATCACAATGACTATACAAGGAAATCGAACCTCAACTCATCTAAAATGCATGCACAAGTTCTATTTGAAGCGCACTGGTTCCACAATTTCTTTCTGCTTTCTTATCTTCTCTTATAACAATTTTTTACGTGGCTTTAACAATAACACTTATAGGTGTCCAGATATCATACATGAGAAGACTGTCTAAAAGAACAAAAGAATCTAAGGTAAAAATAAAAACGGACTGCCATTATTTGGTTCAAATTATTCCAGTACGGATAAACTGGTAAAATAATATGTATGCATTTGAATTAAATGATATATTATCAGTTTATGATTGAAAATTCGTTATAAGTAGAATTTAGTTCACAACCTGTGAATATAGTATTCGCTTAAAACAATAAGCAAATCCCGACCGGTCCATTTTACGAACTTCATTTGTTTCGAATTTGCCGCATATTTTTGGATTTCTTCTATTGTTTGTCTTTGGACTCTAACCGGAGAGTATCGTCATAGTACTTCCGTTCTCTCCTGATCAGATCATTTTCAAATTCTAAAACATCAACTTATCTTCTTTAGAGTGGTTCAAGGTCTGGAATTATAACTCCTCTTTCTGGGTCTGAAACCATGTTCAAAACCTTGAACTTTTCTGGTAATTCCCTATAAGCTCTGATCATCGTCTTAACATAATCCTCTT
>JAJZXP010000311.1 GCA_021806345.1 Thermoplasmata archaeon
GGGAAAGATACACGAATGGCCTCTGGAGAAGAGTGAGGAAGACCGTTACTGGAAAAGTAAGGGCCTGATTATTAGGAATTCGGCAATATACTGCATTATCTTAATACTGACTCTTCTCCCAGTTTGCATCTTTGCCTGCAGGAGATTTAATCCTATTAGATAACCATCACAATGTTCGGTGGTGGATTCTTTAATTTTTGGGTCTGATGGATACCTGCTGTTCCCAATTCCCTTAATAATGGGCTTTCTTCTTCATGTAAATGTGCAGGATCTGTATGGAGAACGTACCTCCCATAGAGGCCGCATATGAATCGGAAGCAATGAGCATCCGTTTGTGTTTGTGACGAGTAAACGTTTCCCCACTTCGCAACAAGTTAAATAGACAGGATAAATTTCTTGGCACCAAAAGCCCCGTGGTGTAGTGGCCAAGCATTTCGGACTTTGGATCCGACGACGGCAGTTCGAATCTGCCCGGGGCTATCCTTAAAATATAGTAATTTTCGGAGTGGTCAATTCATGGAAGGCCAAGGATGTTAGGGTGATTAGGCAATTGACTTCTACGGCAAGTAATGGTTCTTGGATCGCTAATCTATTTATCTAAACGAGATGAGGGACTTTTAACGGGCGGGGGAAGTTTATGAATATCAGTGATGACTACAAACACCTTCTAATTCAACACTTAAACAAATACTTCAGGAATTGCAAATTGACAGGTACAGAGGAACTTGGGAAGTACATAAATTCTACAGATGGAAGTTATAGGTACATTGTCTTGACTTTTGGGGCATGTCCGAATTTCCTTGTTGAAAATGGAACAGCCAAACATGAAATCTTAGTGCCTTATTGTCGAATTTTGAGAAACCTTGAGAAATCTCAACCAGACAGATACATTTCCAGTGGTGAGGAAATTAGGAAGGCATTCAAAAACATTGAAGATTGGTGGAAAGTTCCAAAAGTACCCATTGAACTATTTCAGAGGGCAGAAGAAGGTATTTTAGGTTATTTTACCATAGAATTAACGAACCAGTTAACCCGGCATTAAAAGACAAGTTCAAAGACCAAGACAGGACAACTGACAAGATCTAGAATTAACTAGAAATACTTGTGTGCTGGCCCCTTAAATAGATGGATCGGCATGAGTCATAAGCCAATCCTGCCCCAAAATAAGGGTCCAATCCAAGATGTATTTTTAACCAGTCTTGACTTTGCACTGATTCTAAAAGAACATTTTTCAAATAAATAGAATAAGCACTCAATACATCATCATTCCACTCAACAGCTAAGGGTACTACAGAAGCAAATTTATTGGATGAGCCTCTATTTTCCCTTCGCTCCACATTTTAAAAGGGTTACTTAATTTATGAATTTTGGAATCAACAACTCCCGCATTTGTGACAATATATAGCGAGTATTTTTCTCCGAGATTCTTTTCAAATAGCTCTCTAGCCAATTCCCATTGGGCGCCAGTCATTTCAACCACCTCTAATGTAGGTTTTATCTTTGCTTTTACCTCTATGTACTCAAAGATCTTTCCATCCTTTTTGATCAAAAAATCATAACCTACTCCCCTATTCCCATTCTTGTTCATCCATGTTATTTCGTACTCGCTCCCTAGTTCGTCCGTGATGGATAAACCATTAATTGATTCTTCGAGTTTTACCGAATGTTCACTGTATTTCTCCTTCAAATAAGTATAAACATGCTTCTCACCCCAATCACCAATTATTTGCTTGCCTCGAGTATCGATGTTTTTATAAGACTCTTCACCCACTTCATAGTTTGTTCCAGGTTCACCTCTGTCTTCAGTTGGTGTATTAAAGGAAGATCTTCTTTTTGGCTTACTTGGGATGTAATCTAAAAATTTCACTGGACTATCTTCTGGTTCCACTTGAGGGGCCCATTTTATATCTTCCTTGAGAGTTGGACCTTTTAAATCATCTATGACCATGGATCTTAATTTCTCAATTGGTATAAGTCTAGTAAGCTCTAGTCTTTCCCTGTCTTCCTGTGGTAGCAATTTAATATAGTCTGGCTTAAAATTGAGGGCTTTTTTCAAAGTCTCTAAATTCTTGCCTTCTTTTAGGTACAAATTAGATATTTCTTCAAAGGTTATTTCTGGTGGTTTTCTGAAATTTCCAGTCTGATCCAGAATCCATGCTTTATCTCTTAATTTAATTGTAAAGCTTGCATCTATTTCCTTAGCATTGTTACCCCAATACTCCCATTTATCCACTCCTTTAAAAAATCTTTCTGCATCCCATGAGCTCATACTTTCAATGTTCTTAAGTAAAAAATTCCATAAAAGAACAGACTTTTTGCTTGTCAGCCTGTTAAAAAAATTATCTAAACCGTCATAATCGTAATCTACTCTGGATACTGACCTACTTGTATTTCCAACTCTATGATATAGTTCATCTTTTGTCAAAGCTGCAATTCCAACTTTTTCAACTGTTCTTGGGTATTTTAGCACCCCAATTTCATTCAAGAATGACTCTATTTTGTAGTTCTTGAATCTCTTAATTAAATCATCAGATACAAAATACGTCTCTTCGTCACCTTCAAAATATTCTCTCAGTTCACTTGTATCAAAGTAGGCTTCAGTAGGCCTTCTCAAAGTATATTCAGAATTTAAATTACTTTTCGAAAGTATGAAACTCCTCTCTTTGAGGTTCCTCAAGAATTCCACCTTCTTAGATTGGGGGAGTCTTACATATCCATTCAGCAATTTTAGTACATCGTCAAAATAAACTTTGTTAATAATTGGTGGCTTATTGATATAATTAGGAAGGATATACTCATATATTTCTGCAAAGAGATCAGGTTCTGAAAGCCCCAATTCCTTCAGGAACTTTGCAGAGTCCTTATGATTCATAAAATACTTCTTGACGGTTCTATAGCGGTGACTGGTGTTGCCCGGAAGGTATGCTTGAGGCTCCCCTGCAGAATCAAAAGGGGAGATCATTTCTCCGTTTTCGAGTCTTATAATTGGTTTATTCCTGAGAATCCCCCTGCTCTTGTTTCCCTCATCTCTCCATAAATGTGGACTCTTGGATATGTATGAGTAAAATTTCCTCAACCAATTATCACTTTTTCCAATTAATGACTGATCGCTGATCATCAAAACAAAATCTTCAATTCCGATCTCTTTTACACCTAAAACTTTAGTAAGATATTGCTTTAGATGTTCAGTTGCATAATATTCTATGTCTGAACTTATCCAGTACTTCTTTGAAAACATGAGGTTCAAGTCTTTATGGTTCAATAGTGAAGTTATGTCATGTCTCTTTGGTAAAACAACGTCGGAGGGCCTTCCGTATTTACTGTCTAAAGTCGGCAAAAGCTTTTCTGATAATAGTTTATCTTTAACCTGGTTGAATATCTTTGAGTAAATATAATTGACTACTTTTTCAGAATCGAGCGGCATTACATTGAGAAAATCAACATCCAAAAGTCCTATCTTCTTGATCATATGGATGCTTTCTGCTACCAAATTTGCAGTTGCATCTATTATGTGCTTGTTCTGCTCATCATCAAGTGGAATGTTTTCGCGGTTTGGAGTAGTTCGGTACGGACCATGAATATAGAAATTGAGGTGGGTTTCTTTCTCAGTCGGAAAATACACGATCAGCTTGGATGGCTTTTCCAAAGGTTTGATAGAAGTTTTATTATGAGAATTTTTACCTATCCTGTAAGCAACTTCAACTCTGAGTTCTACTCCATCAAGATTTATCGGTTTATGGACTACCAAGAACTCTTCTTGGTTAACATCCGTACTGATTTTTACTCTCTTAGTCCTACTTGCTTTGGGGATTTTCTTGATAGACTTTGAGATAAGTCCATTTGAATCTATAGTTTTCCATTTAATTTCACGAATGTTGTTTAGGAACAATATTGTGCTAGAACCAAGATTCATTAACATTCGTCCAATTATCTCATATGCTTTGTCATTGGACATTGAGTCACCGTTAAAAGGGAGGATTATTTGAGTTCCTATTAGTGTGTCTGGGCCATCTTTTGGTGTTGGAAGTACAAAATCTTCGATCCTAATTCTGAATTTTCCTGAATATATTATAGGGGAGTTTGTTACAGTGGATTGGACCCTTATTTTGGGACAGGATTGGCTTATGACTCATGCCGATCCTTCTATTAGATTTTCCTTCCATTCTTCATATACCTCCCTTGGTGCTCTGTAATCTATTGCAGAATGCAGTCGCTC
>JAJZXP010000370.1 GCA_021806345.1 Thermoplasmata archaeon
TGACCTTGGATGTGACTATAATTTCACTTAAATTTAAAACAGGAATAGACTGCTTTATCCCTTCCCCTTTGAAAAATATGGTGTTGCCTTCTCTTTCGACGGATCCATTTTTAGTCAGATAAAACTCATACATGAAACCTACCTGAGGTACTTCAAAATTATATTCCCCAGATCTGTTGCGTATGTCCTGCTTCTATCATAGGTTAATAACCCGGAACTCTGATAGGCCTTCAATTTTGAGATTGTAAAATCCTCATCGTCCATGTTGACCCCCATGATTAGCTTTTTCAAAATATTTCTTTCATCCTCCGGCATTAAGATCACCGGAACCTTCATGAAGTTCAGCACATTTGGATCGGGGTAAAAGAGTTCATCAAATTCCTCCTCATATTTTTTATATACCGATTTTAAATCCTCCGTATCTGTGCATCCATCAAATTCCTCTGTTTTAGATTTTGTTACTTCCCAGTATTCGTTGACATTCTTTATATTTCTGTCGACTATATTATAAACCTCAGAAATACCTAGAACTCCAGCAAAGATCGAGAGCGCTATGGTCTGTATTTTTCTACCGCCTGTTGCGTTTAGGTAAAACCTATCCACCCTATATTTGTCTCTTTCCGTAAGCATAGAATCCACAACTATTTCCAAGAAGCTGTTTAATTCCCCGCTGTTTTGAATGTCCTCGGAATCAAGTTCTTTCAGTTGTACCCTCACATCGTCATAATGATAGAGCAGTGAAGCAGTGGCTGCCATGGAACCCCGTTTAACATCTTTGTTTTTGGTATGAAATATAATAACATCTTTCAGAGATGTATCTGCGTTTCGTAAATACTTGTAAAGCTCAGTAACAATCATTGGAGAAGTTCCTATTGGATTAATAAGACATGATTTCATCTGCTTCTCACCTCCATTGGGAGATATTTTAGTTCTTCAATATCCTTAAGATACCCGTATTTCTTGGTTTTATTTAGTTTTAGAATGCCTATTTTGTTGTCCGTATATGCCTGACCATTAAAATAAGAAACTACAAAATTTGTTTTTGGAAATTCCTGTTTTACATAATTTGGTCCATATCCTTTAGCTCTGGATTTTATATCAGGCAAATCCAGATTGAAATCATCTTTGATTGAGGCAAAACCTGATAGAGAAAGCCCTTTACCAAATCCAATGGATATTAAGCTTGAATAATCATCTGGTCCAATTTGTAATTGATTCTGATAATATTCACGATTCTTTCTTATTATGGTGGAAGAGTTTTCAGTAGTTATTTTAAACAGTCTCTCTTCCATATCTTCTCTACTTCCATTGAAACCATATCTGGACAGATAGTTTTCATTCCTATTATTTATATTAATCATATTTACCTCCCCATAAAAATTACCAGAATATATCAGAGGCATTGAAATGCTAATGCTCTTAGGCTTTCTTGTGACAAGCATCATTTTAACCTTAAAGTCGTCCTTTGGATAGAAATCTGAAACGTGAATGTGCCTCATTAGGCTCTTTATTTCCATTTCTATTTTATCCCATTCTTCAGATCCTTTTCCAATCCTAATAGTTCTATTCTTGGAATTCCTTATTTTAAAGTTTTCAACCATAAGCATTCTCCTTATGAATCCCTTTATGGTTGATCCTGGAATATAAGGGATCTCGTGTATATTGTTGTCCTTCAACATATCTATATGCATAATTTGATCGAAATCCAGATATCTCTTAAAATCCGCATCCTTCTCAATTGGTGGGAAGATCTTGTGCATACCAGCATTGTTGATTTTATAGAATTTTTGAAGAGCATTCCATAATTTTTCATATTGGTCATAATTTTTTCTGTTATATCTTTTGTCCCTTTCCGAGCTCACCTTTATTTGGATGAAGTCTTCGAATATTTTATTGAGTTCATCGATCTTAGTTTTATCAAGATCCTGGAGAAATCTGTCTATATCTATCCTGTACAGATTATTTCCCTCCTCGTAAAGGTCCATCAGACTGAACTTGTTCCCGCTTTTTATCAAAAACGGCGTAACCGGTTCAATTTCCCATATCAAATTATATCACCCTTGTAATCATAGCTGAAAAATTAAGAATTCTATTTCCGTTTTCTGCGAAAATCACTCTGCCATTTATGTCTCCATTCAGGTAAACTATTGATCCTACCTTAAGATACCTTATTTTTGGTAACCCTTTATTGCCCTGTCCAACTCCTGTAAATGTTCCCAGGGAATAATATGATTTTTCCAGATCTATATTTGTAAAGTCTTCCTTTGCTGGACAGTATTTTGATAGTATCATATAGTATCCTGCACCTGTAAAACCTGTTTTGATATCTGGTGTATCCTTCTGGTAGACGAAATTCCCCTTTCCTCTGCTGAACATTGCCGATAGACCAGCATCTTCAAGAAATGCCATTGAAACTGCCAGTTCCCTTATGGAATAATCTGCAATAAAATATACTGGGTTATAGGATAGGGTCTCTAGATTTCCAATTTTTCTCCTTTCCAGATATCCAACCTTTACCAGTTCCCTTACGTAGACCATCGGTTCGTCATCCTGAAGGTTCACTCCATATTCCGATGCTTCATTATAATAGCTCGGAACAAATTCTCTACCTTGTTCCTTATCCGTAAGTAGATCAGTTGCTTCATTCTTTGATATTCCACCATCCAAAAACTTCCTTAGAACTAGCTTTACAGATTCAAATTTTGCATATGGGACGGTTTTTTTCCTGTCCATTGCTTCCCTTATTCTCTCCTTTCTATCTTTGTTTTTTGGCATAGTATATGGCAATAATGGAACAGGAAACAGCATTCCTCCATTTATCTGATCAACGGGGAAGGAATCCGAGACCCTAAGATGGAAATTTTTAATTTCCTCCGTAATATCCTTTTCTCTCTGTGGATAAATCTTATATGCGGCAGATAAGATAGCCCCCGATAATTTTATACTATCGAGTAAGTTGAATGGACTCTTAAAGTACAGATTATAGCGTTGGAGCATCTATATCACTGTTCAGCCTTCTTTTCATAATATTCTAGGGTTTTCTCCTTCATCTCGTAGTCTATTTCAACTTTTCCATAACCACGTGTTCCACTACCTCCCAGATAACTCTGACTAAGTAGATTAAATCCATCAGCTATAATTTTCCTGTAGAGATCTTCATTGTCATTTTCGTAGATGGAGAGAATGCATTCAAATTCAAATTCTGTGAATGGTTTTATCCGTTCTATGAATCTGGGCGTTGCGCTCATGCTTTGGTCAATCACGTTCTCAGCCTTGACCTCTGTTAACGAACCATTCTCACTATTTTCAAATAGTTCCAGTGTTTCTTTTGTAGGGAAGCAGTCTCTGAAAACAAGCCTTGATATGCCTCTTTCTTCCTTTTCCCTTGGCTCCGGGCCAAACAGATCAACAATTGTCCTCTTGTATTCCTCGTAGTTGGATGTTGGCACATAATTTGAAAGGAGCTTTCTAACTTTACCCTTTATGGAACTTCCTGGAATATATGGTATGTCAACAAGCTTATCGCCCTTTTTCAATACTGTCATTGCAACCGGATTGTCTGTACCTCCTATTTTTATTGTCTCGTTTCCTCCACCGATATGCAAACCCGTTAGCACCTTCAATTTTCCGTTGATAAAAATATTTTTTGTCCATTTCATTTTTACTTCCCTCCTTTTTCTTTCTTTGAATAGGCTATGACTGCCTCCATTACATTTTTAAAATTCCGCAGGCACTCCATCTTGCGCTTTTCATCGTTTTCCTTGCTGACTATTTCAACACCTTTATTAATAAGCTCTAGAAGATCTCTGCGGATAAGATCTCTGGCGAAGGCATACCTTGCAACAGGTAATAGTCTGATCAACCTTCCACCAGATTTTCTTCCGCTTTCATAGTCATCATAGATAGAAACTATTTCGTCGTAAAATTTTCTTAGCTGGCTCATTTTAGCCTCATCCTCGTTCCTTTTGCAGTACTTTTCCATTATCTTTCCATTCAGTCTAAAGATTTCATACTGATCCCCTTCTGTTAATGAGTCATTTCTAAGGTACTTTAAGATTAGTTCATCTATTACTATATTATCTGCATAAGGCGGTTTTCTAATGCTCCCTGTGTCTTGATTTGGTCTGTCTCTAGCATTCGTTTCCCTTTTGCTGTTATGATTTCCATAGATTTTATCATTTCTATACATTTTTCACACCCTCTCATCAAGAAATA
>JAJZXP010000408.1 GCA_021806345.1 Thermoplasmata archaeon
GCCATGAATCTTATGCTCGATGAAAATAGGCACCCCAACGCCATTGCATGATATATCTTCCACCATTGGGTCCTTGATTATTGCATCCAGAGGGCCATATCCCTCATAATCACGCTTTATGTAATATTTCAGGTTCTCTATTGCCTTTAAAGAGTAAACTGATTTTCTGCCTGTGAGATAATTGGAAGCTATTTTCTCAATACTGATCTGGGAAAGATCATCTGGAAGTGTTTTCAGGCTTCTTATTACCTGCTCCATATCTGCCTCTATTCTTGCAAGAAATTGAGACTCCTCGAACTCAAGTTCCGGTTCTGTAACCACATATATGGATTCAAGCATATCTTTGTTCCATATGATCTCGACGTTAACCATTCCAGGGATAAGGTTGTACTTCTCAATTGACTCGATGTTTTTAGGCAGTGTAATTTCTCTTGCGATTTCAATTCTTTTCCTTGCTTCCTCTGCTAAGTTTGATTTTTTCTTCTTTTTGATTGATTTAAGTACTTCCATTTCGTATTTGGCATCTATTCCTTCTGATGAATCTGAGAATTTGGAATCTTTCTTCTTTTTTGAGAAACGCGACTTGCCCTGTCGCTTCTTCCTTTCATTATCTACCTTGACAATTTTGGCCCTTCTTCTCATGGGCTCGGAAGGTGTAATATTTTTATTCTCATCACCTATTCCATCTTTTGATTCTTCATTTTGAACAACTGTTGTGTCAGATACAGTGGCTACATCTGGCGGTTTAGAAGTTTGCTGCTTTTGAGACTCATTCATGGGAACATACTGTAATTTCTGGTTACTATCTTGAGGATTTGTATCATTTGTTGATGGAGAGAATTCTGGAACCTTCTCTTTAACAGCGTTTAACTCGAGAGGTACATCAACATAGTCTCCCTTTCTCTTCTTATTTTTTTTCTTTCTCTTCGTATCTTCGTCAACATAGGCTATTTTTGCCCGTTTTCTTAAGGGCGTATTTTCAACATCTTCATTCCTTTCAGGATTTGGGACTTTAAAACTTGATTCGCTAGTGTCAGAAAGATCTATAGATTTGTCTGCTTCTTTACGGGTTATTCGCTCCTTCTTCTTTTTCCCTTTTCTTTTTTCATCTTCTCTGTCACTTACTTTTATCCCCATTTTACCTCACCAGAAATAAATCGAAAACGTAACTCCAATACACACATCATAACTAATATACCTTCGTAAATAAGTTTTATTGTGTATGGCTTATCAGGTTATTTCAAGTCTATATTTTCATCTAATATAATACAATGAGTTTTGCCTGACTCTCTCAGAACTGAAAGTAGCCAGATACTGCCGAAAAAGTTCAATATTATTCATATAAGTTCTTACTCTTCCATGTATCAAAGGACTCACGGCTGAAACAGTTAAAATATTATATTGATATACCATTTCGCTGAAGAGGGCTGGTAGATCAGCGGTAGATCGCTTCCTTGGCATGGAAGAGGCCAGGGGTTCAATTCCCCTCCAGTCCATACCTATAAAAGTTCAATGAACTTACATTCCTAAAAGCATTTTTACAGCTATTCTTTATATACCCACAGATCACTTTTTGAGATATATTAATACTTGGATAAAAATAAGTTCATTCTGATCGAGAATTTGAATACGATAAAAAAAGAAAGAAGTTGTCATATCATACCGTGAGATATCTATTATAAATTTTTATTGCTTTACTACTATACTAATGAAACATTAATGAACAAAAGTTCTTAGTTCTAAATTTGAAATTTAAGACATTTCATATTAAAATATTAGGGAACGATACAACTAATATGAATGATAGAATCATCCCACTTGAACCTGAAATATGGAGAGTCCAAATGATGAACAAATCTACTTTGTGGTATCAGTTGGAAAGGATCAAAGAAGGTAATATCATAAATATTTATCGTAAAACAACGGTGATTATTGAATGAAGTTATTTCTATACGACAAGTTGATGCACCATGAATTAAAGAACAAATTTAATATAAAGGAGTGATAAAATGATAGAAGACCAAAAAACAATTTCAAAATTTGAGAGTATGTTAAATAACATTGTTTTAGGAGATTCCATAGAAATTATGAAACAAATACCAGACAACAGTATAGACTTAATTTTTGCAGATCCTCCATATAATTTGCAATTAGAAAATGATTTATATAGACCAAACGAAACAAGAGTTAATGGTGTAAGTGAACAATGGGATAAATTCAAATCATTCAAGGATTATGACGATTTCACTTTTAAGTGGTTAAATGAATGTAGGAGGATTTTGAAAAAATCAGGAACTATATGGGTTATCGGCTCATATCATAATATTTTTAGAGTTGGTAAAATAATGCAGGATTTAGGATATTGGATATTAAATGATATTATATGGATTAAAACCAATCCTATGCCAAATTTTAAAGGCACACGTTTTAATAATGCACATGAAACTTTGATATGGGCTTCAAAAGATAAAGAATCGAGATATACCTTTAATTATAAAACCATGAAAACCTATAATGATGATTTGCAGATGAGAAGTGATTGGTATATACCTATATGCCAGGGAGAGGAGAGAATAAAACTAAATGGACAAAAAATTCACCCTACTCAAAAGCCTGAAGCATTATTATACAGAGTGATTACGGCAACGTTGAATCCTAATGATATAATATTAGATCCATTTGCTGGTACAGGGACCACATTGACAGTAGCAAAGAAATTGGGAAGATCTTTTATTGGTATTGAAAAGGAACAGTTATACGTTAATGCATGTAAAGAGAGATTAAGTAAAACCAAATCATATCAACTAAAGTTATTGGATTACCCATTAGAGGTCAAGCCCAAAAGATTACCATTTGGTAGCTTAATTGAAAATAATTACATAGAGGCTGGAGAATATTTATATTCTGAAAATGAAAAATACAAAGCTTTAGTGTTGGCAAACGGAACGTTATCTTATGAAGATAAATATGGATCTATTCATAAAATAAGTGCGATGATATTAAATAAACCTGCAAACAATGGTTGGACTTTTTGGTATATTAAAAGAGATCAAAAACTAATAAGTATAGATGATTTAAGACAGAAATTATTAAAGGAGGTATAAATGTTAATTATGGATTATAGCAAATTTGAAAGTATTTTTAATAAGGAAATATTTGAGCAATCAAAACCTAAGCTTTTAGAAACCATAGCAAGAGAACCAAATAGGTATATAGGTTTGTTTAGACCAACCAAACCAAAAGGAAAATTATTGCAGAATCTTTTACAATCTCACGAAATAAGAATGGGTAATGCTTTTGAGGTACTGCTTGAAGTATATTTTAGGATTTCAGGCTATTCTATATTACAAAATAAATTTAATAATGAAAAATTAGATATTGATCAATGTTTTAAAAATAATGGTACTATCTATTTTATAGAGCAAAAGATGAGAGATGATCACGATTCATCAAAGAAGAGGGGGCAAATTGATAATTTTGAAAAAAAACTAAATTTAATGATAAAGAATTACCAAAATGAAAAATTAATAGGTATGTTTTATTTTATAGATCCTGATTTAAGGAAAAACGAGAACTATTATGAATCAGAACTTTCTAAAATGAAAACTGATTACAATATTGATTTATATCTGTTTTATGGTAAAGAACTATTTGAATTTATGAATATCACTGATGTATGGTATGAGATATTAGAATATCTAAAAAATTGGAAAGATTCTATACCCGATTTACCAGAGTTAAACTTTGATTTAGAACCGGAACAGACATTTAATGAAATTAAAGATTTGTCCCCAGCTATATTTAGAAAATTATTTGAAAACCAAGAAGCGTTTAATGATATTGTTTTAACATTGTTTCCTGAAAAGAAAACCCTTAATTTACTATTAGACTATTTCAAACAGAAAAGCAATAACGCAATTTACATGACATTATCCAACAAACTTGAACAACTTTTATAAATTAATTACTCTCCTGAAAAAAATACTTCTCTTTCATATGATTTACAATGTCGTGTAGATAAACCCATCTTTCTTCTCCACCAAAGCAACCAAATTTTATATAAAAGGTTGATGTAAACATTATCAAATGGATAGCGTGAGCTATCAATCTTTTAAGAAAGATAGAAGAAAAAAGGGACAATTCTGGAAGTAATCGGTTGAAATTGTTCTATCTTCTCTGGGGCCAGTCAAGTTCGGGTATGTGTGTGGAAA
>JAJZXP010000413.1 GCA_021806345.1 Thermoplasmata archaeon
CATTAGAGAATCTGCTTTTTCAGATGTGCAGACTATTACATCAAATCTGTTTATTATATCAGTTCCTGCATCAAGGTCTCCCACGCTGAGAGCTACTGTAAATATTCCCTTTCCTATTGCCTTGAGTTCATCAAATTTTTCCCTTGCCAGCGCTTTCAGAGGACATATATACATGGATTTCAATCCTTGTTTTGCAGCCCTTATTATGGCATAATAAGCTATGAGTGATTTTCCCGAAGCTGTTGGTACTGAAACCAGAACACTTCTGCCCTCATCTATTTCATCAATGGATTTTTTCTGGTGTTCATAGAGACTTACATTCTTACCTGAGAAATAGTAATTTTTAATAATATCCATTGAGGTCTCCACTTATCTCGGATTTGAAAAGTGTTAATTAAGATTTATGAATTATAATTAAAAAAGCATAGCCTCATCCATAATATACGAGGCTCATTTATTTTTGGTTTAAATCAGAGTAAATCTTGAAATTTCATTAAGGGAACGTTGCACAAAATTTCCACACCTCTTTTTCACATTTTTTCGAACGACAAAAAGTGACAGTTAGGCCATATATTATCCTTTATTGTGACTTTTTAAGTGATTAAAATGGAGCTTCCTGACCAAAATTCTGAAATAAAGAGTATAGGGAACACATCATTTTATTACTTTTATTACTTTTATTACTGTTTTTCACATGATCTTTCATATTGTAGTTTTGCACTAGGAACACCCATAATATATTCAAGAAAAATTTTTGAATGTGGCATCCAACACAGATTATTATTTACAATTATTTCTTTGGGTTGCATCTAAAAATCATATCGTTATATACCTTATTCAAGTGCAAAAATAAATCAAATGCGTCTTCTCGCTTGAAATAATTAGATTCAGTGTACAAAAGTTCTTCTAAGTATTTCTTCGCGAGACAATATTCATCTATTCTCAGTGTTGAACAAATTAAATTTAACAAAATTGAAACTCTTTCAGGTATCGATCCAGCATCATTAAGAGACCGTTTTTCCTTCAGTACAAAATCAAAAGTTTGAGTCACTCTAGTGCTATAAGGAATGTAGTTTTCTATGAACTGACATCTTATGTTAAATATTTCTTCAAGTTCATTCACTGCTTCATTCCGTTTTCCATTAAAAGCAAGGGCCTCCGCGTTTCTAATTTTTAACAAACCAAACAATAATCGGTCATTCGCTAAACTGTAATTTTCAATTGTAAATGTGGATATTTTCAGCATCTCTTCATACTTACCTTGGTTCCTAAGCAATGATATAAATTCAAGGGATGTCGTTGCCCCCAATTCCGTGTTTCTACATAGTGTCATTAGTTTTTCCGATAGTTTTAGTGCAAGACTGTCAAATCCAAATGACATTAAGGCATCTGGCACATTAATCAGACGAAGTGCAATATCTTTAGAGTTCCAACCAACTGAATCCATAATCGATAAAGTTTTATCAATATCATTCATGTCAACCTTGAGAACTGGGTATGAATGAAGAATGGAAGTTCTTTTATCTTTCCCCTTTTTCATAAACCAGAAAATTTCACAAATTGAATTTATATGATTACTCAAAATAATGAAATAGGAAGAGAATGTATACACTTCATTATGCAAGACCGAGAAGTATTCACTCGATTTGATTTCATCATCAAAAGATTCCAAGATATTAAGCATTTTTTCTTGTAATACAACTAAATCTGACCATATTTCATGATATATTTCCTTAAGGGAAATTGCTCTTAAGTGGTTCATTTCACTCTTTTGGTCTTTTAGTATTTGTCGTTTCTCCTCATCGAACATTTCTTTAGCCTTGTCAAAAATCTGATATGTTTTTGTTGGATCGATGCTGAATGCACTATTATAACTTATTTTCCTATCTTCTGGATCTACCCTTCTATTTTCATATACTAACTCTTTCAATTCATCATTCAGCATCCTTCGCGAATGTCTTGGTCCGTAATCTCCGTTCTTGTTTTTATTATGAAATGACACCAAATCAACATTCCCGGAAAGCTGATCAGTATTAAAGCGACCTGCGCTTAGGTCTCTGAGTATAATCTTCATTATAAATGACCTGTTGCTTTGAAAATTTGGGCTCTTATGCGAAAGCATGAAGATATGGCGGAAGAAACCCGGTTCGAAAGTTCTCTTCTCTTGGAAATGAAAATGGTCATATTGGTAGTTTAAATCATACTTTTCTGGATCAATAAGTACTTGTGAGTAATACAGAATCCCAATTCTGTTTATGCCAAAGGTAATCTTCCGCCTTATCTCATCTCTTACTCTTCCCTTATCATCCATCATACTATAAAAAGAGGAAAGGATATGAACCCTCCCTAAACTATTGAAGCTACTTTCCTCTAGACCTGTGATAGGCCGAATTGTTTGGGTTCATCTGATTTGCCCTGTTGTCGTTAGCTTCTTTAAAATAAGAACTATTGGGGTTATGAACATCAGATCTCTGTTCGTTTGACCTCCTTTGACTCATCCTTTTTCACCTCCTATTACTGAATGCATTAATCGCTTAATTCAATAGCGGACATTTTTTAAACACACTATTTAAATTGGGCTATCTGACTTTCATAGAACATCCACACAAATGTGCGGTGAACCAATATTAATAATTTATGAAAACGCGCAATAAATTACTTGGAGAGGATATAGTGCGTACAGTCATCTTGCTTTTAGGATATCCATGCAGAGTTCAGTTACATACAACACCCACATCACTATAACAAGACAATTTCTATGTAAGATCGATTCTCATATACTTGGAACTTCACAGGTTGAGGAATTGTTTTCAAAATTCATCAGAGATAATCCTGTGGCAATAAGCATTATAAATAATATTACCAAGGCTCAATATCTGCTTTAGAAGGGTATTATGGAATAGGTGCCATTGCTGGGGAATTTGGATCAGCAATTGATGGGATAGTCGCAGTCGCTGCTATTTCAATATACGCAATTCAGAGTTATATGGCAAATCAATTACATGCTATGTATGATTCAACCTATGCAAACCCAATTAAAGGAAATCCAAAATTTATGTGGGAATATTACGACATCAATTTCTTTTATCCGTAGATTACAGAGTTGGAACCTTTGCATAATCATTTTCCTGGAATGGATATACTAACACAGGCACAGTTTCTATTTTCCCATACATACCCGTTATACGTAATAACCCTGCATTTGTAGTTGTTTCCGGTGCTCTTTCAGGTGAGACACATAATATAGCAAGTAGATTAGGGTGGAATACATTGGGGAATATTACGGGTGGCAATGGTGATTGATCTTCGGCTCTTCCAAACTCTGTGGATATTTCCATATCTTATTATTTTTCTTACTTTCAGAAAGGAAATCTCGAAGAAAAATATAAATGAAATTCCCACAAAACTACATAGGATAGTTATAGTCGAGTATGCAACTATTTCAGTTTTAGTTTCTATCGGGTGCCTGATTGCGATAATGGGTGGTCTTAATTATTTTTCAATTGTAAATCTGTCAATCACAGAGTACTGGGGCTCAGAGTTTGAATATTTAATGCTTATTTTAATCTTAATATCATTATTTGAATATGTATTCTTTAGTCTCAACAAATATCTCTTAAAGTCCTCACGATCACCATATTAATTATTTCCCCTTTCCATTTTGCTTAATAAACACGATATCTGACGTGAATTCACCATTATAGCCCTCAAGATAATCTTTGAGTCACTTTGTTTAAAGATCAATTCTTTCCACTACATCGATTATTTTTTTTTGAAGGCTGGATTTTCAATAAAATTACATTTCAGGTTAAAACTCAGGTCTACAATTTATTTCATAGTATATCCTTATGATTCACAACCTATTTTCAGGATATCTTCTTAATGATCAGCAATAAGTAAAACTTCTCTTCTACCCTTCTAAAAGCAAATTCTATCCACATCCTAATCTTATGAATTCAGGTTTCACAGCCTCAAATTTAAAAATTATATTTCATTGAAGCCTGGATAGATCGATATAATCACACATACCATCGACACTATAGAAACATGCAAAGCAGTTTAGGCCATTTTCAGAAAAATGGGTTCAGTAATTACAGGAATAATCCCAATCAATTTCATCTCAATATTTGAATACGTTTAATGAAACTGGTCTAAAGAGATGGTATTGGATAAGGATAGAAATTCATACAGGTTAACATGAACTGTCT
>JAJZXP010000135.1 GCA_021806345.1 Thermoplasmata archaeon
CTGTCCGCTAATTCCTCCAAGGATAAAAAGATTGCAAAGGATCTATTTAACCATAATCCTATCCCTTCCAGAGTCCTATTGCGAATCCTATGAAGAACATTACAACAGAAAACGTGATGACAATGCCTCCGAAATGCACCGTAGACGCATAGCTTGAAATCTGGCTCACGAGGTTGCTGATGGATATCTTCGGAATAAGTGAAAAACCTATAAAATATGCAATCATGAACGCCACTATTAGCAGGATGACTGATGTGAAGGCTTTCTTTATTGCGAGTCCGAAAAACAAGCCATCTACGAATAGCAGGAGCACTGTTATCTCCTGGCTGAACGGTTCAAGGAATGCTGGATAAGCCATCGTGATTCACTTTATTATAATGTCTGACAATATAAAATACTTTTGATTTATGTTTTCTGATTCGAGCCATCAAGGAACTAGAATGAGAAACAAGAGAGTGTTAATTATAAAAAATTGCTGGTTGTCTCAGTTATCACAGGTAATTTATGATTATACAGCTATGGACAAATTCAATGGTTTGAAAGTAATTAGCTAGAAAAATTTCGCAAACAATGTATCTCAATGTCTAAAGTGTCCAGATAAAATTAATAATCTAGTTCTCCTATATTACCCTGAATTATAATGGCGATTAAGTTAAGGAAAACTGAAGATGAAAGAAATTTTGAGAGACGTTCAAGAATAAGTAAATGGAAATCTGATATTGACAGAGCTTTAAGGCAGTATAAGAGAAATTATGACAAAAATGTAGAAAGCATCAAAGAAGCGATTAGTACAAACAATCTCGCGCGAGCTAGGCTGTTTGCGACAAATATTATAACTTTAGAAGGAGCAATGCGGGGGCTCACAGATTATAAATTGTTTTTGGATAACGTAGATCTGAGTCTTCAATTTGCGAAGACAACGAAAGACATCTGGGCCTCTTTAAGTGAAAGTACCAAAGACCTTACCAACAGTCAACTGACAGAAAAACAGGCGTTACAAGTCCAGCAAAATGTTGAAAAGATCATATCTGCATCAGAGCAGATCGAAGATAGGTTAACTGGGCAACTTGACATGATAAGCAGTTCTATTGATCAAAAGGGACTAAACAATACAAATGTTGAAGATATCGTTAAAAAATTCTCTCAAAGCGAGATTAAAACAGACAAGGTTGAGGAGTCAAGGCTAGATGATATCATAAAAGACGTGAAAAAAAGCATAGAGAGTAAAGAAAAAGTATAAAATAAAATTTATTGACCTTTATTTTAACAGAGCTACAGGAGGTATAATAATTACAGACTCAAGGAAATAGAAGTTTGGTATATACATCAGCAAATTAGATAAGCAGGAAAAAGTTGTATTATTATGGTATTAATACTCAAATCAAAGATTCATTACACTGATGGGACCCCTCAAGTAAAAACATGTTCAAAGATCTATCTCTACGTTGATCCCAGGAAGTTAAAAGGAACTTATGATGTAAAGCCCCTGTCCTTGGTTTACGGAAAGATAGTTTCAGCAGAACCTGCTGAGGACCTAGATATTTATGACGGCGGAAATTACATGTATGAAACAGTATCAGGATTACCAATATCGTTTATATTCCAACCGGCTTATGAGATTAAGGATTTTTTATTCTTATCAAAAAATTCCTACTCTAAACTGAGCAAAGTTGGAATAATTCCTGATCGCTTTGTACTCACTGTTGAGATTTTATCTATTCAAGGAAGGCTAAAAAATAGAAAGATATATCCAGAAGCACAGGTGTATGATAATCAAGACTGAAAGAGGTAGTTAGTTGAACAACATTAAGGAAGGATTCATTTTATCTGAAATTACATCGAAAATTCAGGAATGCTTAACTAATGAGAAGCTTGGACATAATGAAAAGGCAAAACTCTGCTACTCCGAGGTATACGCTCTTCTCGTCAAAGCTGCGGACACAGAAGATAAAACTACAAGAGAAAGAAGACTGAGGCAGGCCGAGTTGATAAAATCAAAGTTAGATTCATTCTCTGAAAATATAAAAAAGGGAGATACTATGCAAGAAGATTACGCAATCGCACTCCAGGATTTAGGGGCAAGAATAAAAAGCAATCCAACCAAGAAATTTGCAGATATCTCTGGACTTGAGGAAGTGAAAAAGTCTCTACTCTTAAATCTTGTTTATCCAATTAAATTTTATGAGCTTTCTAAAGAATTCAACATAAAGAGAAACCGAGGTGTTTTATTATACGGTCCCCCTGGAAACGGAAAGACATTGATTGCAGAATCCGTAGCTGGCGAAGCTGGAATTAATTTCTTTGAAATAAATCCTGCTTTCCTTTATAATGAACTTTTTGGAAAATTTGAGAAAAACTTAACAAAACTGTTTGATATAGCACACCACCTATCTCCATGTGTCATTTTTTTTGACGAGGTTGATACATTGATGCCTAGGAGAGATAACATAAACGAAAGCGTGATTAGAAGAGGTGTATCGCAACTCCTGATCGAAATAAACAAGGTAATGGAAGCAGAAGAAGGTCGTATATTTATACTCGCCGCGACTAATTTACCGTGGGAAATTGATCCAGCAATGTTGAGACCGGGTCGCTTTGATCTAAAACTGTACGTTCCACCACCAAATTTGGAAGCGAGAAAAGAAATGATTCGAAAGTTCTTATCTAGCATCCACTACGATAAGGACATAGATATTGATCAGATTGGAACCATGACGGATGGGTTTTCAGCGGCAGACGTTGAGTTTATTGGTCGCAAATCATCGGAAAAGGTTTTTCTTGAAGCAATCAATAACGGCGTAAGGCGTCCGATTAGTCAAAACGATATAATGGAGGCAATAAGCAGCGTCAAACCTTCTGTAAGTAAAGCTATGATTAGTCGATACGAAAATTATCTGGCTAACCATTAGACTTTCCACATAAAAAGTAATCTTAAGAATTTGTTTGAAATCCAGTGCTATTTTCTTTTGTGGCGTGGTTTATTATGAGTTCCTGAGGGGGGTTTAAACTGAGTCACTACAATTTAAGTTTTCTCATAGACCTTGTCTATTTGCAAACGAGAATAGTCTCATTGGATTAGATATAAACTGATGACACGAGTTACTATGAACGTTTTGTAGCGTTACTGATAAGTTAGGAAGAAATTATATACCAATCAAGGCGTTGATAAGTGAAGAGGAAGTTCGGGGAGAACTATGTAAGCAGGTCCCCTTGGAGCATGGAAGCTGAGGGATACCAGAGGATCTGTATATACGGCTATATAAATCAGAGGGCAAGATGTAGGTGAAATCTCTGGATTAAAGAGAAACTGAAAGGAATTTCAGAGATGAATAGCTGATATGGAGGATTTTGAGGATAATTGTTCAACAGAGCACTTTCTGGACAAACATTTAAATGTCACAAGGCTCTATATCTTTGATCTAGATGGGAGTAGAACAATTTTTAGCACCGGGCGAAAACATAAGGTTTACATCACCACAACCCGTTTCTTTTCAGGGGGATACATACACTTTTTTGATTACAGATAGGAGACTTCTCTGGCACAAAACAAAAGGTCTTCTTTTTAAGAAGAATAACTTTTCATCCGTTCCAATAGAACAGGTAAAGAATATAACTTATGAAGAGAAGGGACTAATGAAAAAGACTGGACACATCGTTGTTGAAGTCGGGAGTAAAACGTATACTTTCTCTGGAAACCTAGAAGCCATTAGGGCAATTTATTCCGAAATGCAATCATATCAACTTATGGACAGGGAACTGCACAAGCCACCACAGTAATTTTTTTATTGGATTGAACTGCATTCCATTTCGCAATGGAATTTAGCAGTACCTTTGTTTTATTATCTTGTCAAAGCACCTGAGTCTCTCGCACTTCGCATTTGTAGTTTTATCATTCTTACATGAATTGATCAAGAGTTGTTCCAGTTGTGTTTGATTTTCCAGCTGATCCATTCCGATTCGCGTCCTCTCCGGATTCCGGTATCATTATCTCATCGCCCAGGCTCTCAAGTACGCGGTTCAGCGTTTCCCTGACCCTGCTTGCATAGTAATTCCAGTCCGGGACTCCGTCAAATTTTGCGCCATCAATGAACGGTTCAACCTCCTGAGGTGATCTCCTGCTGTTGGTAACGATCCATGATACCTTCATCCCCGGTATGAACGTCTCACCCCTGTCCATGAGCTTTTTCGCTACCCTCACGTTGGCA
>JAJZXP010000268.1 GCA_021806345.1 Thermoplasmata archaeon
GACACCATCTGATCATCGCGACCTCATGGCAATACCGCTGGAAAAAGACTCCTTCATCGAAACCTCAAAGACGGTCTACGGAAAGGTGCACAGGATCATCGTCTACCATTCGGGAAAGCTGGAGAAAAAGCAGATCATCGGGTTCATGAAACGCTTCAGAAAGACATACGAGGGAGCGAGGAAGATCATGCAGAGTGGTGATTCTGACGCGATGGAGAGGGCAGAGTATTACCTGGAATCCCGTAACATGAATGAGACCATACTCCTTCCTTCCCTGAAAATAAACAGGGAAAGGATGGAAGAGAGATTCCGCATGTTCGGGAAGAACGCGCTGTTCACCAACATCGATGACATGAAATCAGAGGATCTGATTGAACGCTATCGGAAAAGAAACAGGATAGAGCACTGCTTCAGAACTATAAGCATGAGGGATCTTGCAAAGCCGGAATACCACTGGACTCCACAGAAGATAAAGGTGCACATGTTCTTCTCGCACATCGCTTATCTCTTCCTTGCGCTGATACACTACAGGATCAGGGATTCGGTATCACTTGCCTCGACCACTGAGGTACTCAAGACAATCAGGATAACGATGCTCGCCAGGGGAAAGAGTGTGAATAATGTGATAACATCACATGACGATAGGGGAAAGGAGGCTATCAAGATCCTGGAACTGGAAAAACTGATTTAGCACCCTGAACACTGAATAACACGGAGGCGGTAAAATGGGCTATTTAGAGATATCCAAAATTATAATCCATGTAAAGTCACGTGTTGTGCTTTAAAGAATGGAAAAAGAATATTTTTTATTTGAACTTTTTTTATCTTTCAACACGCCGTTTAGTCTTACTGCAGCCCTAATTAGTGCAAGATGACTCAATGCCTGCGGGAAGTTACCCAAAAATTTTCTTGAATAAAACTCCAATTCTTCTGAATACAGATTTAGATGATTTGATTCAGATAACAGATCGTCGTAAACTTCAATTGCCTTATCAATTTTATTAAGTGAAATTAAAACCTCAACATACCAAAAAGAGAGCATAATAAAAGCATTGTCATGAGACTCAATTCCATCGTTATTTATATATCTTTTAAACAGAAAATGATCTGTCATGAGTTCATCTTCTATTCTTTTCACAGTGCTCCGTATGGCAGGGTGATCAGGAGAGAGAAATCCCATCAATGGAAGTTTTAGAAGTGAAGCATCAGTATGCTTACAACCATAATATTGAACAAAAGAATTTGTTTCTTGATCCAAAGCATTTTTCATAACTTCTTCCTTGATTTTATTTGCTTCCAAGTTCCATTCTTTGATTGGCCCCTGAATGCCTAAAATTTTGGTCATCTCAACCCCTTTCTTGTAAGCCGCCCATGCCATAACTTTTGAATAGGTATAATGCTGAGGTTCCGTCCTATATTCCCAAATTGTTGAATCCGGTTTTTTCCACAAAGTGCTGAGTTTTTTAAGTATCTCTTCTACAAAATTCCACAGATAGCTGTTTATTGTGCCTCCTGCTCTAGCAACATAATAGACAGCGTGAATCAGGCTTGCATACTCATCTATCTGAAGTTGCTTTTCCGCACCATTTCCCATCCTTACCGGTTTAGAATCTACATACCCAGAATAATTTATCACCGTCTCTTCAACTCTTCCATAATCATTTATCGGATAGATTGTTCTTAAATCTCCTTCTCGTTTTACTCTTTCCATTACATCATATAAAAATTTGATCGCCTCTTGTTTGTATCCAATTAGTGATAGTGACTCAATCACATATGCAATATCTCTAACCCAACTGTACCTGTAGTCCCAGTTTCGTTCTCCACCGATAGATTCTGGAAGGCTAGATGTTGGTGAGGCTACCATAAGTCCGGTAGGTTCATAGAAAAGTCCTTTTAAGACAAGTGCAGATCTCACCACTTCTCGGTTATACATGGCAGGATACTTTCCTTGAGCAACCCAATTTTTATTGTACATCGCAGTTTCTTCCATTAATTCAAATGATTTATAATCTGAAATTCTATGAATATCTCCAACATCATATAGAAGAACTATCCAACCTGAATTATTTTTTCCCATGACAAAATCACCATCTAAAGATCCATTTTTTTGCTCTAAAGGAAATGATGTTGATATTCCTGCTCTCTCTGTTTTACCTTGAAAAATGTAACCATATCTTCTTTTCTTGACATGATATTTTTCTTTGCCGAAATGAAAATTTGGTTTGATATTTATTGACACTCTTGTATCTTTTTTTGGAGAAGATATATAACGATGAATTTCTGGAAAATTAATAGTACTATACCCTGAAACCGGTAAAAAATCAGTTATCCTTAGAACAAGACTGGAATCTTTATAGAACTCAGTGCTCAGAATGTTAGTATGATCCAGATAATATTGAGAAACAGATAGCCCTTCTGTATCATAAGGTCGGATACTAAACTTCCCCCCTATATTCGAATCCAGAATAGAATCAAATATCGGATCTGAATTAAAATCCGGCATACAACACCAATCAATTGTCCCGTTCATAGATACAAGAGCTGCTGTCCTGTTGCTGACGATTAACCCATGATTTTTAATATTAGAGTAGCCATTAAAATCAATATCTCTGAATGGGAAACGGGGAATAAAATCCATTAAAACTTGTCATATAATTCGTTTATATAAATTCTTGTGTGATAACAGTCTTCAATATCTTAATTTAACATTTGCGAGCGGGAATTCCCCTTTCGCAAGATAGGGGATGAGAGCGAGCGAAAGGTTTATGGTTAGTATATGAATGCATGATCTATGGTTTATGATCTGGATAAGGGTTCACATTCTGTATACTCATTATACTATCACTTCATCCAGGTCGTGAAATATCGGAAGAAGGTATTCACCAATGATGCCATTGTGGATTTCCTGAAGAAGAAAGCAAGGGAAATTGCCGAAACATTCAATGTTGATATACTGTACATTGAATGTGATCAGGATCACTTCCACATGCTTTTCAAGTCCACACCACTACTAAACATACCACAGTTCATCAACGCAATCAAGACAATAACATCAAGAGAGATACAGCGCAAATTCCCAGAGATAAAGAAGGATCTGTGGAAAGGAAAGTTCTGGTCTCCTTCCTACTTCCTTGCAACATCAGGACAGGTTACTCTTGACGTTATGAAAGGATATGTGGATTCTCAGGAGGTTAAACCCCATGAGAACGTATAGGTTCAGAATCTACCCCACCAACAGACAGGTAAATATGCTGAACTCCACCCTGAACCTCTCCCGTGAACTCTACAACGCAATGCTACAGCAGAGAATATATGCATTAAGATCAGGAAGGAAAGTCGATTACAACTCACAGCAGGATGAACTTCCAGAACTCAAGAAGGCATTCCCTGAATTCAGGAACATCCATTCCCTTGCAATACAGGATGTTGCACATCGAGTTGACAAGACCTTTGACAATTTCTTCAGGAGAGTCAAAGAAAAGAAAAAAGGAAAGAACATCAAGGCAGGATTCCCAAGATTCAAATCAAAAGACAGGTACAATTCCATCACATACACACAGTCAGGATTCAGGATACTTGACAACGGCCATATATGGCTGTCAAAGATCGGAAAGATTCGAATGTTCATGCACAGAACCATCACAGGGAATATCAAGACACTCTCAATAAAGCGTGATACGGTCGGAGACTGGTTCGTTACAATCACTGTAGAAATACCCAAAGAAGAATTCCCATTTCCAGATACAGAAACAAAACAGCAAATTGAAATCCTCAGACCCGTTGGCACAGATCTAGGATTAACATCAATAATAGCAACAAGTGAAGGATTGCAGGTAGAACCTCCACAATACCTCAGGAAATCAGAAAAGAGACTGGAAAGGGCACAGAGAGAACTCTCAAGGAAGAAGGAATGTTCAGGAAAGAGATCAAAGACAAGAAAGAGGGTTGCAAAGATTCACAGGAAGATAAACAGACAGAGGGATGATTTCTCACACAAGATATCCAGAAATCTCGTATCCAATCATGATCTGATCGCCTTCGAAGATCTGAACATAAACGGAATGGTCAGGAATCACCACCTTGCAAAGAGCATATCAGATGCAGGATGGAATAAGATCATCCAGTATACCATGTACAAGGCTGAAAGTGCCGGTATATGTGTTGTAATGGTTGAACCCAGA
>JAJZXP010000255.1 GCA_021806345.1 Thermoplasmata archaeon
CCGATCTCTCGACAGAATCGCCATCATATCTGTATCTTATGAAAAGAAGCTTCTTCAGAAACCTTGTGCCCCTTTCAAGGCTTCTTATAAGCCTGTTAAGATCGTCGTCAGTCATCTTCCTCCCGATTGCATACATCTCCGTTTGATCATGAAGATGTAATGATTATAAGTTTAAATTCAGGGGTCCTTTTTGATTTATCTTGCATGAATTGATTCCTTAAACCGCAGTAGATATGATAATATGATTAGAAGGGTAGGGATAAATTCCTAATCTTTTGACTTTTGTTGAACATTAGGCTATCAGCTACCATAACCTTCCAACTTACGGAGGGAAAGCTGTCGTAATGTTCTGGTAAAAACATAAAAAATTTACTATTATGGTGCGCGACAGAAGACTCCAATACTGAACGGGCATCCTTACCAATTAATTTTTAGATACTGCTGAGGAAAGAGTTTAATTATCTCATTTGGCACGAATCTTCAAAAATACCACTACAAAAATGATTCAAAGTTTCTCCAGTTTAATTGCTCCATGATAATTTAAGTGTCATTGTATGTTACCTATGGTGATAGATAATAATTATATGCTCCTATGATATATACGCATCATGAATGGGACTACTATACAAATTTCTAGGGAGACCAGAGAGAAGCTTAAGAAGATAGGGAGCAAGGGTCAGACTTATGATGAAGTAATTCAAAAACTCCTGGAAATCGCGCAAAAGGTAGCTTTCTTCAACGAACTCGATAGAATATCCGATCACGAGGAGTTCATACCGCTTGAGCAGTTATGAAGTACTTGTTTCTCAGACTGCTGCCAAGGAGCTGAAAGCATTAGAACAAAACTTGCAGTCTAGAATAAAGGAAAAAATGATGGAATTAACAGAAGATCCAAGCAACAGATCAGGCAGGCTAGACGTAAAGAAACTCTCAGTAACAAAGAGGAACTATTATAGGTTAAGAGTAGGCGATTATAGAATTATATTCTTTACAGAAGGAGTGTCAATCAAGGTTGCGAAAATATCAAAAAGGTCCGATGTTTACTCTTGGTTGGATTAGTAGCATATGGCTCATTATATTCTTGTATTCGCTTAAATAAAAGGTGATCAATTCGGATTCGATTAAGAGGATTTCGAATAAGTTATTTAATTTCAGGTGGAATCATCCAATGCCTAATATAATACGGCACAATCTTGAGTTTATCTGATATTTTCGCATTTACCTCTATTTTTCAATGCAACTGGATCTTTGATTGCATTAATTATATATTTCTCCATCAGGGCATGGTCGAGAAGGCTACTCATGCAGTAAAATGGCTATCCCACGAATAAATGTTTTTGTAGAATAACCTTTTTAGAACGGGATTTTTAGATATACTTAGGGTATTAATATTCCTACTAGTAGTAAAAGTATTAATATGAAAAAAACATATCAAATGTTGAAGAAGCATGACACAGAAAATAAGTATATCTCTTGATGAAAATATAGTGAAGCTCATAGACTTAGAGAGGGGCGACATTCCTAGGAGCAGATATATAGAAAATATCATTAAATCAAAAGGTCTTCTACTGGAAGCGTTATGGTTATTTTCAGACGAGTTTGAGAGTATCAATGGATTTGAAAGGTGGGTTTCAGCTCACACCTCACAGCCTATAGGAAAACCTCTCCATAAGCACGAAGGGTATTTGAGCGTAAATGGAAATTTAATGCATTTCTACAATAAAAATATGGAACCTCTATATAAAGTAGAGAAAAATGAAATTGTGGATGTAACTGTCGGTTACGATCAATTTTTCAAAAGATTCAGAGATTCCAGAGGTTTCATTCCGCCGATGAATGTTACCCTTCAAAACAAGAGCATCTATTTATATACAAAAACATTGGAAAGGGGGGGTGTCATAAGAGGAAATATTTTCAGGGGTGAAAACGAAGCAATCTCAGCATGGTTCAAAAACCCACTACAATCTTAATTCTAAATTTTCATCTGCAGGTTTTTGATAGTGATTCACAATTATTCTCCATGTTCTATTTTTCTCTCTGTTGGTATTCAAACTTTCCTTCAAGTTTATGATTTCAGGTTGCCTATTAGATTTTTCTAAATTGTGGTAGTGGGATGCTATATACACAATTACCTCAAATATAAATAAATTCCCACAAACTTAATTAGATTATATTCAATACTTGTACAAAATGATTGAAGAAGCTAGAATGGACGAAAAGGGACGAATTAATATAGGCAAAGAGGCAATAAAACAATACGGGGATAGATTCTTTATAGTAAAATTATTAGGTGAGATCGTGCTAATTCCCAGGCCAAAAGATCCTGTTACAGAGCTCAGAAAATGGGGCAAAGAACTGGAAATTGGTAAGTTGACGGCAAGAGATATTGGGGTGCTGGCTGAAAAAGAAGCTGAGAAGGAAGTCGCAGAAAGGAACAGTAGAAGACGCAAGGAAAGAAGATAAATGCCATACGCGGATACAGATTTCTTCATCGCAATTGCGAATTCCGATGATAGGCTGAACTCGTGGGCAATCAAAGTATTGGAAGACTATGAAGGGCATATATATACTTCTATCCTGACCTTGGTGGAACTTGCGCTGGTTAGTGTTCGGAAAGGGATTCCTGTAGAAGGAATGTTTGCTAGTGTTCTATCCATTGCTGAGCTGATAGGTGCGAACAAGTCAAATGTATTAGCAGCAGCACACCTTATAGATCACGGAAAAATGGGAGTGTTTGACTCTTTCCATGCTTCACTGTGTGATGGCGAAATAATTAGCTCAGATCACATTTACGAAAAGCTAGGTGTTAAGAGAACTGGTTCCAATTATCTTTAAAATGACCCCAAAAGAAGTAGGATTAATGCGAGTGAGAATGTCTGAGATTGAATCGAAGTATTTCCTTCGAAACATTAATCAAATCCCGACCAGTCCACTCAATTATATTGTATAAGGTCCCCGCCATATTCATATTTAATTAGTTTTGTCCTTTTTGATCTTGTATACCTACCCAATAAGCAGAATTATAACTGAAAGAAAAAAGAGGGCCTCACTTACCTGGAATATGGCTGATATGTTTTTGTTGATTTTTCCAGAATAAAGGAAATACGGTCCGGCTCAAGCCGTAAGAAGCGCTACCATTCCAGTATACACTCACAAGGCCATGATCCTGTTAACAATTTATAGAAGCATGAATTTTCCCCTATTTGTCAGGATGACTGTCCAATAGAACAATTTTTGACTTCTTTTCCTTGGAGTCGTCAAGAACAGGATTTGAACACCCGCATTCCCATTTACATTCCATCGTTATCACGTGGCCGGTGGGCCAGTGTGGAACATGGTATAACTTTGCCCTTGTGATATGATGCTTCCATTGACCATTGAAAAGAACAATCTCGTGACCACACTCTTTGCAGACGCCAAATGTTGATGAAACCATATTCTGTCATCCCATTCAATATTAATATCATACGCGATAAGGATAAGAATTTTACGAATCATAAACGTTCCTCCTATGACCTATTCTTAATACAAGAATTATCAGTTTTTCCTTGTCGAGGTCCAATATCACCCTGTAATTTCCTACTCTAAGCCTATATACATCGTCCCCAACAAGTTTCCTGACATACTCATCTGGTCTTATCCTGATCCGTTCGATCGTTGCAATTATTCTCTGCCTGATTTCCAGGTCAAGTTTTCTAAGTTGCTTTAGAGCAAGATCTGAAAAAAACACTTCATAGGTCAAAGTCCCAGATCCTTCTTGACTTCTTCCATGGTGTGATATTTGCCTTCCTTGATCTCCTGCCGAGCTTTGGCTATTTCTCTCCTCGTTTCTTCGTCCAGTTCCATTGCATCTTCTATGAGATCCCAGATTACTTCTTCGTAAGTCTCTTTGTCATACACTTTACGCTTTGCAAGTTCTTTCTGTAGTTTCTCACTAACCTGTATTGTTGTAGGCATTTGGAATCACTATATCATACTATAATATGCCATAGTATAAATGGTTTTGCCACAATATTATTGGAATTCCGGGGTATCTCCTGAGAATACTTAGTATTCACTTAAAACAATAAGTAAATCCAGACCGGCCCATTCTCAATCATGTTCAGAGCTCAATCCAGTGAGGTTTTTTCCATCAGATGCAGCAATGGCAACAAACTCTCTCTGACATTTTGGCCAAA
>JAJZXP010000063.1 GCA_021806345.1 Thermoplasmata archaeon
TGCCTGTATTTAATTCATTTAATACCCACAGTCTGTGTTCAAAGACAGGGGGATGATCTGTATGGTTCTAAAACAGTGGTCTGTCGCCAAGGGATTGGGTGTTATTGTTAGTATTATCATTTTCATTATAATAATTGGAGTTGTCTTTTTCCCCTTGTTCCACGTTTTTGAGAGGGGGGCTACGGGGACAACGTTTGGGTTCCCATCTTCTTCCAATATTTCAAACGCGTCTGGAATAAATGCTACTTTTGATGAGCAAGGGAACCCAGTCTCTACCAATGGAAGTTTTCTTAACTATAACTCCGGTATTGTTTCCGGAAAATATGTCTATTATAACAGTACCTCTGACGGTTATTTTGAGCTTTTTGAGTTCAAGACGTCCAGTAACGGCAGTAGCAGTAACTTATATTCCCACTATTATTCCCATTACCACACTGTCTGGAAAGGCAATGCATCCAAGGACAACATCTCCACCAATCTGTCTCTTCTTGGGTTCACCTATTTTTACTTTCAGGGAGTCGCATCTATTACCTTTAAAGTATCCGTAGGCTTCAGTGGAAGCTATATATTTCTACTTGCGTATTTTGGTAATAAATCGATCGATATTAATAATATCGCAGAGGCTGTAATGTTGCAAATGTGACTGCTATAGATTCGATTACATAAACGTAAGTGGGTTGGGAAGAGTCCAACTTGATTGTTTAGACGAGGATATACAACTAAAAAATATCAAATAAGGTCTCGACGAATACAGTTTATTGAAATGCCTGACATGTCTTTTTGTGATTCTCGGGATTGATTATTATTCATACTGTCTGATTTATTATAAATAAAAGAAATAGTCCATTCCTAACTAGATTAGAACGAAAGACCATCTATTAAGAACTCCACACGTTTTTACGGGGTACATATGAACCAGAGTTTCATATTAACATAACAATTAAATTCGAAGTGCATTGCACAATTCAATAGGCATACATCATCTCCCTGAAGATATTATAATATTGCACCTTCAGTGCAATCCCCTATGGAATGTTATCAGGTCAGTTAGCCTTGAATTCCTCACCCATGGTTCTTTTCAGATCTGAGAAACATATCCTCAACAATCAATCTCTTTCTGTAACCAACAGATTCCTTCCATTCATTCTCTGGTGCTTTTCCTATGCATCGAACTATTATCATCCTAGTTAATGATCCTCTGCATTTGGAAGACGAATTATTTCTTGCTGGTACCATTGAATCCGCATCAAATATATTGTATAGAACTTTGGAACGATAACCCTTGTCGCAGAATATTCTCTTGACTCTATCTCTGAGATTCTTCACGACCTTCCTCTCCTCCTTAGAATCATGAAAGTGATCATAAGTAATGGAGAAGGAGATTACTGGCATATTATGTATGGAGATAACTGCATAAAGCTTGGACCTTCTTCCTCTTTTCTTGTTTCGTTTCGATCCAAGGTAATTGCTCCAAATGACGATCTTGAAGCCTGTAGAATCGATCGTCCAGTCCATAGGTTTTTCATGAGAGTCGTGAATTGCAGGCACAAATATCTCTGATCCTCCTGAATATGCTTGTGCAACAAATAGTTGTTATGCTGGGCAATCCTCGCAAATATTCTGGCAATTCTCCACAGTGATCTCAATAGGACACTGTACTTGCCGTCAACCTTGCAAAGATGGGTTCTTTTTCTCCTCTTGTTCTTTTCAAGCAGATTCTCTCTGTTCAACATAAATGACGGGTCTATAATATCCTCATGTGTTTCTATCTACTGTATCTCTGATTGGTTTTCGTGCCGTACTACTCAATAACTTTCTGGTATTTCATTATACAAGGGAATCATTCAACGCACTTTCATCAGACCGAAGATTAAACATTTGAGACAAAATTGCATACCTAACGCTGTATCGGTTTAACTTAAGATTACTAACTCTTCTAAAAGACAATTCATAAATTCCTCTGTCAAAAATAGGTAAAAGAATTGGAATTTCCTTCATTTGACCGTTAGTAAGAGGATCTACGAGCTTAAAAATTAAGGCTATGTTAAGAAGAATGTTACTTTGCTAGACTATGGAAAACTAGGAAATGACTTTCTTACATGAATATTTCATAGAACAAAATACGAAAAAATTATGCCAAAGTTGTGGGAGAAAAGTCGAAAAGTCTTCTCAATGTGTTAGCTGTATATTTCATGCTACATGGCATAAATTGTTTAATCCTTACAATCAATAGATACAATAAACCGTATCCCAAACCTACGGAAACTCTAACCGTGATAGAAGAAATAGAGAGAAGCGACTCTCGCATTGCTGCCTACAGAAAAAAGGATATAGGTCCTCATGGCACTAAACTACTTTAATAGAATAAACTTTCATAATATGATCGTTGTTTCAAAAAATACCTTTAGAAATATCTAGTATAATATTTTTAACATTTGTGGTATACCTGAGTGGTTATCATGATAAAAAATCTTGAAAAAATAAAGGCATCTATCCCTCTTACGAAAACTGAACCAGAGCAAATGTGGCTTGAAGAGTGGGGAAACCAGCTTTTTGTTAGAATAGAAAACACCCACGGTAAAGTTGGTTGGGGGGAGATACTTGCAGCTGCCGGGAATTCAAGAGACCCATACATTGCCTTGCTTGATTTATTAACTGATTACGTGATTTCAACAGATGAAAGCAACATAAAAGAACTCTGGAACAACATGAGAAGGCTAACATTTACCGGTGGATACGGTATCACCACGGGCTCTATTTCTGGGATAGACATAGCCCTGTGGGATCTATTTTCAAAGGAGTCTGGCTCATCAATTTCCAGAATATTGGGAAAGCGGAGGTCTTCCGTTGACAGATATGCTTCACTTTCACGCTATTCCGATGCGACAAAGGCAGCGCTTGCAGTTAAGAACCTGCTTTCAGCTGGCTACAGATCAATAAAACTGCATCAATCGTGGTTCGACACACTTGAAACAGTAAAGATTGTCAGGCAAGATTTAGGATATGACTTTGACTTGATGGTTGACATGAACTGTTCAATGGATTTTGAAACGGCAAAGAATTTCATGATAAGATCCTCTAGGTACGAACTGAAATGGGTAGAGGAACCAATTTGGCCCCCTGATGATTTTGACTCACTCAGGAAGCTTAATGCCATCGGCCCGGTAGCGGCTGGAGAGAACTTTTTCAGTATTTTCGACTTCAGGAGACTATTGGAAGGTGATTGCCTGAGTTATTATCAACCAGATGTTGCCAAGATTGGGGGCATAACACCTTTTATTGAGATAATGGGGCTTTTGAGGGCGTATAATTCTACACTTGCATTTCATAATCGCCCCCATAACGGCTGGATCAGCATAGTAGCTAGTGCTAACCTCGCGTGTTCATATGATGGAAAAACTCTAATAGAAACTCCTCCGAACGAAATACCGGAAATCTTCTCTTTCCATGGGAAGATAGACAAGAGTTCTATCGCACCAGGCGGAGCCGGACTTGGAATAGAACCGAAGAGCAAGATACCGCTGTCTACCAGCACAAAGATGCTCAAATTTCACTGATTCTTACTCATAGAACTGCATAAGCAGTTCTCTTTTTACGTACTCTATTACCTTATTCTGGTGGTCGATCATCAGTTCCTTTGCTAGTGAAGCGTTTTTCTCTTTTATTGCATTGAACACTGCCTTATGTTCCAGTAGATCATCCACTCTTCGATTGAAACTTGTAAAAGAGGTTACCCTTACTATTTTAAGTCGCAACCTTATGTCTCCCACAATCTTTGAGAGAAGCTGGTTTCCTGATGCCGCACAGATAAGGGAATGAAACTTCCCGCTGAAATCAGCAAAAATGATCGGGTCAGGTTCACTCAATTTTGATAGTTCCTCTATCCGCGTTATAGTCTGGCCAAGATCATAAATCAGCGTCGGAGATGGGTTCACTGCTGCCAAACCGGCGGCCTCACCCTCGAGGATTCGCCTGACTTCATAGAGGTCCATGATCTCCTTCCTGGAAGGACTGAAAATATGATAATAGCGACCGTTCCTTATAATCAGACCTTCTCCCTCGAGTTCAAGGAGTGCTTCCCTTATCGGTGTCTTGCTGATGTTAAGTGATGCAGAGATATCGTCTATGTTCAGATACGTCCCAGGCCTGAATTTGCCTTTCAAAATGCC
>JAJZXP010000274.1 GCA_021806345.1 Thermoplasmata archaeon
TAATTTCTAAGAATAAGGGTCTCACGGGGCTGTAGCTTAGCTTGGTTGGAGCACCCGGCTGATAACCGGGAGGTCACCGGTTCAAATCCGGTCAGCCCCATTTATACCCAGGGGATATAGATAAGGCGTTAAAACGTGCCGCTTTTAATATCTCACTTCAAAAATTTTAATCAGTTCTTAGACCCATAGTATGCAAAAAGCATCTTGGTAATCTTTGATCTATTCTTTAAGCCCTTACCATTCCTGATTTTTAGCTTGAAATTCCTCAGTCCTTTTTAAAGTGCGTATGAAAACATTCTTATTTTAAGTAATCTTCGATTATTTTTATATCTCTTGTATTAACTTTATACACATCGTAAACCATCTTGTTTAAGTCAGATTTCAATTTTATAATTGTTTCTGAGACACTGCCTACCTCGTCAGTTCTGAGGTTTTGAATCTCATTTAATTTCTGATTTAATTCGAGAAGTCTTTCGCTAACCAAAGATATTTTTTCCTGTATCTTTGGTTCGATGTATTTTATGGGGATATTCTTCCAATCATCCGGATACGTGTCTATTTTACTTCGGTTATTCGTTCTAAGTAGATATTGGATAAGATTAGAGTTTAGTACAGCTAGCAGGTATTTTATATTGAATTTCTGTGAAATTTCTTCAACTTCCTTTCGATTCATACCAGTGTTCATGAAATATTTAGATATGTGCGAATTGTCAACATTAACAAGGGAGATGTATGGAACACCTACTACTATAGTATTATCACAGATTTCCCTATTTTTTGAATATGCAATAACTCTTTTTTGCCTTGCCATGAGAAGTTTTTCATGTTCATAGAGTTCTCTAAAAGTTGGTCTAACCAACCTAGATGGACTTCTATCGGTGTCCCATTCAACATAAAGTTTCTTGACTATTCTGAACTTATCGATGTATTTCCCTTCTGTGTATTCTCGTTTATGAATGCTATCCTTCGTTGCCGATAATAAGTCAGATTTCTTAAATTTCAATGGATCACCCTTATCGCTGTTAAATCTTGCACCATAGCTTACATAGCAAATATTTCCCAATGGAGTTGTGTCTTCTAACTTTACTTTAATGCTTGGCAAATTAATTCTGAAAATACTGTGGTCACCATTTTTTGGAGTATCAAGCACCCTCTCATTAGTAATTTCCCTTTCGTGTATAACACGTTTGCATTTAGTTATCGTTTTATCATTCTGAACGAAAATTATTTTACTTCTTACTCCGACTTTTGTGAATACCTCTATATCAGGAAAGAAATCTATTTGATACAACGAGTATTTTTCAATAATCATTTTTCCCAGTTTTTTGGTGTAATCAGTTATTCCAATGGTATCAGGGATGATCATCGAAAATTTACCATGTTTACTTAGTAATTTCATTCCTTTCTCAACAAAAGGAACGAACATATCCCACATTTTGTATGGTGTCTCATACATTCCAGAACTTTCAATGAACTTTCGTGCTTTTACATCCTTGGCATCTCTAGATTTTATGTAAGGCGGATTCCCAATTACTATGTCGAATCCACCCTCTTTCATAATCTCTGGAAATTCCTCGTCCCATTTGAAAGCCTTATCGCTAACACTTGGATCATCAACCAAGCTGTTTCCAATTTTTATATTGCTTTGTAGCAATGGCAACCTATGTTTCCTCTCTGAAATCTGTAATAATAAGTTCAATTGAGCTATTTCTACAGCTTTAGGATCAAGGTCAACACCAAAAATATTGTTTCTCAAGATGTCTGTTTTAAGCGTATAAAACTCTTCAGAATTCTCAGTATCGAATTTTGCTTGTTGAATGCTTTTAGCACTCTCGGGGATTGCCTTGTTTTTCTCGTTATAGTTTTTCCAGTAATTTTCCAATTCCTTATACGCTCTTATGAGGAAACTACCAGAACCACAAGCCGGATCAAGTATCCTCACCTTGCGTATTTCCTCAGGCGTATGGGTCTTGATGTATTCACCAACTGTATTCTTGACAATGTAGTCAACAATGTAAGAAGGTGTATAGTAGATGCCCTGTTCTTTCCTGTGAGTTTTTGATTCCTCTAACTTAGCCCTCTTGGGTGTAGACTTGAGGATGTTTCCCAAATACTGCTCGTATATATTGCCAAGAACATCGGACTCAATGACTGAGAAATCATACCTGTATGAATTATCCTTAGATTGATTGAGACCCTCTATAACTTCTTGAAGGGCTTCATTCTCTATATACAGGTCATCGCATAAATGGTGAGCAAAGAGTTTGCTGTTATAGTTATTGTCGTAATCCTTGTAGATTCTTGAGATTTCCTTTAAAAGATGACCTTTGCCTTTTGCATACCATTGCCTAACGTTTGACTGCAATTGGTTCTCTTCAAGCCCTCTGTCCTCTGCATTTCTTATGAATATAAGACGGTCAAGTATCCTCTGTACTGATTCGTCCAAAGTATCCTGTGATAAGTGCTTGTCTTGATTATTTCTTAGTATATCCCTTGATAATATTTCCCTGAAATGTATCATATCCCGCAACAGTTGTTTGTTTATGGGATTCTTAACCTGTTTCTTTCCATACTTTGAGGCTAATTTATCAATCTCATTATTTTCAAAAGCTATTTTTGAGAGGAGGTTAAATCTATTGTCATTATCACTTAAGAAATCACGTGGATGCAAAACAAAAAAGAGATTTCCACCAAAATAACCGGATTTCCAGTCAGCGTTATAAACTGCTATGGTTTCAAAATTCGTTAGGATTGCCCAAGAGCATGATTTCATCCATGCGTAGTCAATGGCTTGGATTACATATTTTGGATTATTTTGAATATTCTCTTCTTTTAGCGATTTTGCTTCAAGGAAAAATTTAGGTATTCCATTTATACGGAAACCATAGTCTACACGCTTCTTTGAGATTGTTTCCTCAGCACTTATTGAATCGTTTCTCTTTCCTCTGTTTGACGTATTCCAACCCAACGCTTCAAACAACGGTTGAATGAAGTCCTTCTTTGTGGATTCCTCGTTGTATCGCTTGATTTCACCGGATTTCTTGATTTGGTCATATTTTGATATCAGTTCTATGACCCTTTGGAAATCGATGTTGTAATCTTTCGCTTCTTTATCCGATTCTAACACTTGATATCCACCTTACCATTAATAGTATTTATAATATTTTGACACCTTTGTAAAAAAGAGAGCCATTTTTTAGTGTCATCTTTTTGCTTAATGATTTCTGGTTTAGAATGCATAATCTCATTTCGTAAGTCCTTGTCCGAGTTTATTGTTGTATCTTCAAGATTTATTATTTTCTTAAATTTTTCTAACTGACAATCTTTGAGAGTCGCATGATAAAGTTCTCTAAACAAAATGAGCTCATCATCAAAATATAATTCGTCAAATAGGTCGGTCTCTGTTTGCGTTTGCTTTTTTTGCTCATAATGTTTTTTTGCAGAATTAATCCTTATCTCCTTACCTGTGATGTTATTGTTTATGTCTTTTAGGAAATTTTCAATTCCATTTTCAGTTTTGTTGTTATTCTTGAGCCTTGCAAAGTCACGTATTGCCTCTTCGCAATAAGCAATTTGTGTGTAAATGCCAATAGAAACCAATGGGCTGTTTAAGTCTGAGTAATGCACCATATGGGTTATGCCATTTCCAATAAGAACAAAGTAAAAATCCCTTTTTGAAAGATAGCTTAGAGTTTCATAAATACCGGCTGACTCAGACAAGATATATTCAGGTTTAATCTGTATTTCTGAATCGGAATTAGAATCGTAAAAGCTATCGATACTTCCAGCCTTTTTTATTGGAACTCTGTCAAAATCTCTGTTTGAGTGAATCTCTCTTGCTTCACCAACATTTTCAGCTGTTACTAATACACTAGAAATATCTTTAACATTGAATATTTCATTGAGCTTGAATATTACGTAATCAACTGGTATAGTATCGGTCATTGGATTCTCACCTTTGTCTTACCATAGAGTTTAATCGTCTTTCCTTCTTTAATTTTTCTTTGCTGATACCATAGCGTTGACTTGTTTATTTTCAACTCTTTCCGTTTCTCAGGGTCAATTGATATAATCTTATTTCTCATTTCAATATTATCATTTCTTTCTATATTAATATTAGGAATATTGAATTTCATTTCCATTGCCTTTCCCAATACATATTTACTCA
>JAJZXP010000430.1 GCA_021806345.1 Thermoplasmata archaeon
CTGCCTGTGGAGATAGCATTTCCATAAGGATATCCAGATCTCTGTCCTTTGCATGGGACTGGCTTTTAGCATAATTTTCAGAATTTTTGGAAAAGAATTCTTTTGTATTGCTATATTTATCCATGGATAATCATACCCAATAACTATTTAATCTATGGGAATTTATGTAAATTCTCCCAGTTCAGAATAATATCCAATGTTCAATATATAATTTAACCAGAAATCTTCTACATCAAAACACTTTAATATTATATTGGTATAAAATGTAAAGGTAATATAGTATGAACGAAAGGTCCCGGTTATTAATCACAGGAATTCAGGATACACTTCCGGATATGGAGCAAGTGTATATGTCAATTCACTCCAATCCCGAACTTTCCATGCAGGAATATTCAACAGCAGGCCTTATCTCTAAGATGCTCAATGAATATGGCTTTGAAGTAATTACCGGCATTGGAAAAACTGGCGTTGTTGGTATTTTACGAAACGGGGATGGCCCTATAGTAATGGCCAGGGCTGATATGGACGCATTACCGGTAAGAGAAGATACCGGCCTTCCCTATGCTAGTAGAGCAATGGGAACAGATGGAGATGGGAAGGCTGTACCGGTTATGCACGCCTGCGGGCATGATATACATGTAGCATGGTTATTGGGAACGGCTCTATTATATTCAAAATACAAAAATGAATGGCATGGAACTCTGATTACAGTTTTCCAACCAGCAGAAGAAATTGCTGCAGGTTCAAAGGCAATGATAGACGATGGGCTGTTCAAGAAAATACCCCGACCTGATGTTGTTCTCGGGCAACACGTAATGGTCGGCTCATCTGGAGTAATTGGATGGCGCGCTGGGGTAATAACATCTACTGCTGACAGCCTAGAGATAAAGATGTTTGGCAGGGGTGCCCACGGTTCTATGCCGCAATCAAGTATTGATCCTGTCATCATGGCGGCATCTACTGTCCTCAGGCTGCAGACTATAGTATCCCGTGAAGTCTCCCCCTCAGATTTTGCAGTTCTTACAATAGGGGCACTCCAGGTAGGAAACAAGGATAATGTGATTCCTGACGAGGCAATGCTTAAACTAAACATCAGAACACTGGATGAAAATATTCGCAAGCACACCCTTTCCGCTGTGGAAAGGATCGTGAATGCCGAAGCTTCTGCCTCAAACGCAACAAAAAAACCTGAAATTAGAGAATTAGAACATTATTCCCTTGTGAAGAATGATCCTGATGCGACCGCAAAGGTAGTTGCGTCTTTTAAGAATAATTTCCAGGCTGGGCAGTTACATGAAGCACAACCCACATCCGCAAGTGAAGATTTTGGGAACTTTGGGACCGAAATTGGTGCCCCATCGGTTTTCTGGTTTGTTGGAGGAACAGATCCTGTTAAATTCGCAGAAGCTGAAAAGAATGGGACTGTTGGAGAAATACCCACAAATCACAATCCCCACTTCGCACCGGTAATACATCCAACACTTGAGTCAGGCATAAAAGCTATGGTTAGTGCAGCAGGGGCATGGTTATTCAGTTAAATTCAATATTATTTGCAGGTAAGTGAAGGATAATGACACTGCTGCTTGAAATATTAAATATTGGGGGCACGTTCGTATTTGCAGTTAGCGGGGCAATAGCAGGGGTAAGGCACAAATTGGATCTATTCGGAGTGCTGGTTGTTTCATTTGCTGCAGCAAACGCTGGCGGAATTATACGGGATTTAATCCTGGGGGCTATACCACCGGCAGCAATTAGCCAGTGGCAGTATATTGTGGCATCAATTATACCTGGCTTGTTAACATTCTATTTTTATCCACTGGTTAAGAAACTGAACCACCCCCTGCTGGTATTTGATGCTATAGGACTATCAGTCTTCGCGGTTTCAGGTTCATTGAAAGCTCTAGAATATCATCTCAATCCACTGGCCGCAGTGCTTCTGGGCATACTAACGGGCGTTGGTGGGGGTGTGACACGTGATATTCTTGTAGGGGAAGTTCCTGTAGTTTTGCGCACAGATATTTATGCAGTAGCAGCATTAGCAGGCTCATCCCTGGTGGTTGCCGGGTACTTTCTTGGAATTCCATCTGTGGCACTTGCAGTTATGGGGGGAACACTATGCTTCTCCATCAGGATTCTTGCAATACGTTACCATTGGAAATTGCCTGTTCCAAAATCATATGAGTAACTCTCTGTGCAAATAAATTGGGATGCACAACATTCGGCATTAATAAAAGCCATCTATTCCATTTTTTCAATATCGCCAACGTATTGTGCAATTGTAATTTTACCTTAAGAATTCATTGTTCAGAATATATAGGAAAAGAATTTCTTTTATGGCTTATAAGTGACAGTTAAAAGACAATATTCCGCCCCTATCTTGTTTTCTTTCTTCCTCTCTCGATTTTCTCTATCTCCTGCTTACACTTTTGTGTGACACGTAATTAAACACGTCTTTTCGTATAAAAATCTGTATATTTAATTAGTTTTTGAGTATTTTTGTGCATTAGCAGATTATTATATCCTTTCCTAATGGAATTATAAGCGTTCTTTGGTAGTTATGGGCATTGTCTATGGCCTTCTAGTCAGAGCTGGTAAACTTAGAAAGAGTTTTATGTAGGTATATGATAATACAGAAGATGGTAGGGAAGAAAACATTAGAGAGTTACATTAATCTACTTAAGGACATGCTTGACCCTCGTGTAGTTGAAAGTATGGCAAGATACGATCAAATTCCTTTAAATGGAACAACATTCGATGAAATATTGCAGTCTTTTGCTGGTTACAAAGTCGATGGGCTTTCTTACTTAGAGCATCTTGTTGGCATATTTCTTGAAGGGTTAACGGACAATACCGGTAAATATGCAGAATACCGGTTTGCAAATTTCATCGCTAAATATATATCATATCAACTTGTTCCTAAGATAGACTTCCGGGTGAAGATACAAGGTAGGAGTGGTGCTTCTCATGAGTTTGATGTAATAGGATTTGACCGTAGGGGAGGAATCTCATACATAGCTGAAGTGAAAGATAGAAAATCTAAGATCACAAAGGTTGATATTTTCAAATTCTTTGATGAACTTAAAGACATATGTCAAGCAAAAGTGTCACCTAGGACAGCATTCTACGGTTCGAGTAGCCTATTCACTGATGATGCTAAATATTCAATTTCTTCTAATCTCGATAAACGTGGCTACGCTAAGATACCTGCTTGTGGAATTTTGAAAGCGAAGTTCTTCGAGTACCGTGTAGAGGATTACTATGAAATCGATTTATGAGATTTACGCTCAACCTTCTTCGTTTATTCAATTGTTTTTTGAATAGCTCGAGTAAAGAGCCTTTAGAGAAATCCTTGCTTTTTGATGGTCCTGAAGAATCTGTTGGAATCTTCTAAAGTCTTGACTTGCACTGGGAGTACGAATGGCAATGCCCTTTGGAATTACTGGTGTCTTTTATTTTCCACCTGCATAAAATCTGGTCTGTCTGCTGCAATCAATATCATGAATGGATACTCATGAGAATAGGTTCCCAGATTTTTCTTTATCCAGTTTATTGCGTATTTGTCCATTTCTCCTATGTCTTGTCTGTCTTTTCTATTTCTTCCATTTCCTCTTCTTCAATAGTTTCTGTTTAGCTTTTTTTAATCATGTGCTGATATTCTCCATCCTGAAGGAGAGAATATGTATTCTCCAGCTTATATGAATAAGAAATATTTTTGTTCTGGCTCACCTCTTTTACATGTTTAGCATAAGCTCTAGTCCTGCCGTTCTTCTCCTCGTTCATAACTGCCCGGATTGAGTTGTCGTCTATTGTGATACCTTACAGTCTCAATGAAGAACCAATTAACTGCCTTGAGGACCCATTTTCATTGAATATAGACAATAATTTTTTTTCTCTGCATGTGAGAATTGTCTCCCATACCTTTCTCTGGTTTCGTCTTGAGCCAAAACTACCACATTCAAACTTCAAAGTCTTCTCCAAAACAAGCATTTCATCATATCTGCTGAAAAAAATGTGGGAGGGAGAAGGTCAAGATAGTGGAAAACAATAATGCGGAGAGTGGGATTTGAACCCACGAATCCCTGCGGAAATGGACCCTAAATCCATCGCCTTTTCCTAGCTCGGCAATCTCCGCGTAAACTGTATTATGGAATTTTATATATAACTT
>JAJZXP010000040.1 GCA_021806345.1 Thermoplasmata archaeon
GGAATCTCTGGGGAAGCATATATTTGACAATTTCGCGACAGTAAAGCAGAGAGAATGGGACGCATTCCGTTCATTCGTAACAAAATGGGAAGTAGACAGGTACCTGCCGAAACTGTAAGTTTCTGAACATCAACTTTTCATAACAATGCTGAAATTGATTATTTAACCATCAGAGTTTCAATCGTTATGCAGTAATCATCTCTTTCTTTATGAAAACAATACTTTTTATCTCTATCATAAAATAATTTAAATTTGAATAGACTTAGGAAAATTAGAGTTAAAGTCGAAAGCGAGATTCTCATCAATCACCAAGAGAACGAATTTTTTTACCAGAGCCACTAAATGAGTCAGTTATATTCGATTCCTTCTTGCACTTTCATTCTAATATTCACTTCTTTTTCGTTTCTGCCCAAACACGGTGCTAATGAAACTCAGCCTTCATTATACCCCTTTAGGATATAACACGTTTGGTAACATTCACGATGGAATGTCATGGGTTCAATACAGTCAAAATCATTATGTGCCATTTCAAGAAGTTGGTTATGAATTATGGGACTAATATGGAATGATTGACTCTTTATGTGCCAATCCAGTTTTGAAGGTACTCATTAAATTGAATTTAACAAAAGAAAAAAATACTATGTGAAACTTTATTACTATGCCGTTTAGTACCATCGCTCAAGATGAAGCAAATAAGATTGCCACGGTAATCCAAAACCATTTTTCTGCTACAGTCTATGGAAAAAACGCAATTCTTGAGATGAAACGTTGTGGGATGAACTGGCGCCAGATGGAGTGGCCCGGGTGGTATTTTGAGGAATTTGGATTTAAATTTCTTCAATCAAGCATTGGAGGAAAAATTGGCCCTCGCTATGGAAACACAACATTTGACTACCAAAACCACTTTGTCTGGGATCTTAAACTACACTCGTTAAATGGGGGAAATATGCTTGTATTGAATGATTGGGAAGCGGTAAGAGAAGTTTTTTTAGACCATAACGGAGTGGGATTCATCATTGGAATAGCCAAGATGGAGTATGACATAACAGGTGAGTTCAAGAGATGGCACGATAATCTCAAGGGGGGAGTAACAGATTACGAGATAAAAAGAATAAACAGGGGCGCCCCAGCTAGAAGAAGAAAGACAGCTTTCACTTTAACTAAGTTGATTCTCATATTTTTCACAGACTTATTTTATATAGAAAAAGGAAAAAAAGAAGGATGGATTAGGGAATTTCAGAGAGGAATGAGAAATTCAAACGGAAGTGCAAGAAGACCAAAAGTTGCTATTGATCTTGATTCCATCCCAAGCGAAATTATAATATGGAGCAGTTAACGGCATGGAATTTCAAAATCTCAAGGCCTTATTCGTTAAACTGAATGAAATCGGTCTTAAAAACCAAAAGCGAGATGACCTGTCTGGTATTCTCATATTTCAACCTCTTTTTGATGCCTCCGGAAAACTGGACCGCGCCAAACTTGGTGAAATTGATAAGGAGGGCGAAGTCTATTCTGAGATGCTCACTCGGTACCTCTTCTTGATGTCAGTACTTGATCAAGGACCTGATATGGAAGGGGTAAGGATATTTTTAGAAAGAATTGTTAATTCACTATACAGTAAGGGGATAAAATTCTTGCACTGCCCCTCAATTTTTTTCAAAAATTTGGAGGATGTGTTCAATGTTGTAAATGCAGAACACAAAAAAATCAAGGAGGAACGGGGAGAAATGTGGGCAAAGACTCAAAATTCTAAACGAGCAAAAAGTTATAATTTGTTTCTGGAAAACAGTAAACAAATCTCTTCATACGTAATGGGAAGATTTGGACCACCCCTATCTATAATTGAGATTCTTAAGGAGAAGAACACTAGATTATTAGACCACTTTAAAAAACGAAAGTCTGCAGAGGCGCTGTCTAAATATATCAAAGAAGATGAGTTTTTTGGGCTCGGAAAGGCAATTGGAAATAAAGCAGCGCATCTTCTTATCAAGTGGTTAATTTACACCTATGGGATATTAGACCTTGACACCAAGGGGTGGGGTCAAAATTCTTACGAACTCCCTCTGGACAGCAACGCAGGAAGAGTTCTCTTTATGGCTGGGTTTTTTGATTATTTCCTGCCAGGTATCGACAACCCAGAAAAGTTCATTGGCTTTAAGAACGAGAAAGGGGATAACTATTACATATATGTAACTAGAGCCTTTAGGGGGAAAAGAGCGGAAAATCTTGATATGGACGAAACAGAGAAGATAAGGGAAATAATGCATAAATTGTTTTCCAGCAATATCAGGACCGTTCAGGTGCAATGGCTAGTAAATTATATTTCAGAAGTCACCGGAAGTAGTGTGGGTGCTATTGATGATGGTCTCATGAAAATAGGTACCACTTACTGTATCAACAGAGGCAATCAGGTTTGCAATAAATGTGAAATAAGTGAGTTGTGTAAAAGTTATGACGATAAGTATCGAAAAAATCATTTCCACACATAGATCTGAATTGTGAAAATTTATTTGTGGATTGAATATTCTCCATATAATGTTGGGAGATCTGCTCTACAATGAAAATTGCATAGAAGGTGCAAGGAGGCACATTAAGGATCGGTCTGTTGATCTCATAATCACCGATCCTCCATATGGAATTAATGCAGATACTTTCGAGAAGCATTACAACAGGAAAGAAAGCAATGTCATAGACGGCTACATTGAAATTCCATTAGAAAAATATGAAGAATTCTGCAATAACTGGATCAGAGAAGCAGAACGTATCTTGAAGCCTGGTGGGAGTATTTACATAGTATCAGGCTACACAAATCTGTTTCATGTAATGGCCGCACTTAGAAATACGAAGTTAAAACTGGTAAACCATATTATCTGGAAATATAACTTCGGGGTGCACACTACAAGAAAGTACGTTTCGTCTCATTATCACATACTTTATCTGATAAAACCCGGCGGAACCGTCACCTTCAATACTTTCTGTCGGTATGGGGAAAATGAAAGAGATGGTACTGGAGGCTCACTGAATTACCGGGATAGAGAGGACGTCTGGGTTATCAACAAAGAGTACAAACCAAATCAGAAGAAGAACCGGAACGAACTTCCCTCAAGCTTGCTCATCAAGATGATGCAGTACAGTAGCAATGAGGGCGATCTCGTTTGCGATCTCTTTCTGGGAGGGTTTTCCACAGCGAGGGTAGCCATTGGTCTTAGAAGGAAAGTTACAGGCTTTGAGATCAGCGAGAACATCTTCAGAAACGGGATTGAGTCATTAAAGAATGTTAAGCCAGGAGGTATTTTAAAAACAATCAGGGCACCGGACGGATCTAATTTTTACAATAGGGGGAAACCATGGACAGAGGAAGAAAAACTGAAGTTAAAACTGAGATATAAAAAACTCCGAAAGAGTGGAAAAACAAAGAAAGATTGCATCACCGTACTTTCATCCGAATTTGGAAGAGGAAGGTTTTCCATTTCAAAGATCCTTGAAACCGAAGGTGATTCCTCAACTCCACAAAGACAACTTCTCCTCGAAGATTCATAGTAAAAGATACAATTCATATTCATCTACAAAAACGGGTTGTTCATGTACAATCGATAAATTATTCTGCGGAAAAGGCAAATCAAGTGAAAGGTGAGCATGGTTTTTACTATTAAGTTAAGATTAGCATGACATGAATGCAGAGGAAGCATATAGGTTAAGGATAGCATCTGATCCACACATTGCAGGCGATGGAGTTTACTTTACTGTAAACTGGATTGAAGACGATGAATACCGATCCTCTATATATCGAATGAAGTCAGGTAAGCAGGAAAGAATGACATTCGGTGGTCACGAGAAAAAGCCTTTTTTCAAGGATGGATCACTCTATTACATTTTTTCTACCCGTGAGGAGGAATCCCTTATGGTAATCGAGGAAAACAAGGAGCCCGCGAAGTTGCTAACGGCGAAATCTATATCAAAATACCTCTTTCACGATGACGGCATCCTGGCAATAATACAGGACAAGGCAGACCCAAAGAAACCCTTTGTTACAGAAAAGGTCAGATACAGATTCGATGGGCAGGGCCTCTTCAGGTCTAGAAAAAAACTTGTTTTAATCCAGAAAGAGCCAAAAGAACTCGTAAGCGGTGATTTCGATGTGACAGATCTGAGCACGAACGGGA
>JAJZXP010000001.1 GCA_021806345.1 Thermoplasmata archaeon
GAATGGTATCATCAGGCCTGATGAAGAAGTATTCGCTGGAGAAAATGCTGCTGGAGCTTGAGAAGCTGCATGTTGTGGAAGATGCAAATGGCAGTATGAGCGAACTGGAAAGGACAAGAAAGCAGAAGGACATCCTTGATGCACTTGAAAAGGTATCGTGGTGGTAAAAGCAGGGAGATCAGGTTATATCTAGATAGAGATTCAAATCTCCACCATTTTTTTCAAAAATCTTAAGTAGATTCCAGAATACAAAAACCTTGAAGAGATCCATTTTACCTTTGAAGGAAACATTCTTCCTGTCTATTGAAAAAGTGCCGACTACTGGAGCTACTATCACATCAAAGGAATCGTCTGGAAGAAAATTCTCTACATATTTTCTCACCTGTTCAGAAAATTTAGATGTAGGAATACCTTTGCTGCATGGATTAACGAGTGAAGCTGGGACAATAGCAGTTGCCTTTGCATTGAAATGATCACGGATTACAAAGGTGCTGTTATTCTTACCTTTATAAGTCTTGCTATAAATCTTTCCCTCAATTATATATGGCATTTCATGCCATCTATCTGGATCCCCCCACACAGAAATTACTAAAGAAGTTTTCATAAGTGAGAATGACCAGAAGAATATTTAACATTAACTCAATAATTTTTAAAGAACAAAGTTGCAAAAAAGTGATTGATCAATTACTTCACATTCGAAAGGACTCAGTGACATTAACGATATTTATCTAAATCTCGGAGAGAGTTGTATGATCTTGATTGGCTTTACGCATATGATTATTACATAGCTAAGATATCGTTATAATAGAGATATTATAATCGTATAATCGGCTACATAATGTGTCAAACAAAAAAATCATGATTTTTATGTTTATTTCGAGCTTCTCCTTTTAACCGGATCCCTACTTTAGTGAAGTAAAGTTTCTCCTGTCACTTATCTTGTATACCATAAATGGGAAAATAGTGAACTGGGTATTTTTACTTGGCATTGACAACCTTTATTTTCATCACAGTCTTTCACAACAAAAGCGATATAAGACGGCTTTGAATTCTCTAAAGAATGATAACTGCGAACATGTTGTCACCGTCGGGGAGTTCACTAGAGGTATCGAGACGGTGGATCTGGGTCGCTTCATTTTGGCTTTCAACGCCGTATAACCCCTGTTATACAGCATACAGGCGATTTTACTCATCAACTTGAACGATGCGAATTGATTGCTAAGGCCCTATTTTACGGGTTAAAGTAAACATCTATATATTTTAATGACAGATTCAACTTTCGTTATCCCTTCCGGTCAGGATATGAGTGTGGGTGCATTCAATGAAATCGATATGTGCATATTCAATATCTATAATAGCGATATATACGATATGTAATATGTATTAAGTAAGAGACGAGATAGGATAAGGACCTGTGACGTGATCGGTTGTCCCTTCATTATGCTCGTACATGGTCAGATCATAGGCAATGAATCCATATTAATATAACATGCCCTCTTAAAAATGCCTAAAACGCATGAAAAGATATGGCAATGATTCACTAGTCTCTGAATGCAGTAATTTTTGCGGATCATGTTTTTGGATTTGTAACCTCTCCCCTCCGATACGAATACACTCTCTTCCATATAGCCTAAATGATACATATAGTATACGTATAATAGCGCTAATGCATAGTGCTAATACACATATCTGCGCTTAAAAGTCCAAATAGGGTAAGGGTCCTCTTGTAATAGATACTTGTAAATAGGGATGTTATTCTTGCAATACCTATATTCTAGTATTGTAAGAAGTAGTTACTAGTTTCCATAACCATGTCTTCCTTGGATTCCGATAAGTTTGTTATTTGTTACTTCAATCGCGGTTACTTACCTGTAGTTTACTCGATACGATCATTAGTGAATATCGACGTACTAGGGAACTAGACAATAAAGTTGTAGTCGATGTAATCGGAATTTCTGTATTGCGATTCCAAAGGAAAATGCATGCAGGCATGACGCAGTCCAGACAGTTTCATAATTTTTAGTCGTCATTTTAAGAATGGCTTAATTGTTATTCTCATAATGTGTTGCGTATAGTTCTCTAATTTCAGTGTCTCTCTGAAGAAAATTGTCCTGTTCATTAAAAGGATACAGTTTCCTGTAAAAAATATCGCCATGCTGTACGTGTTTGGTAATGGCCTCCATTCCGAATCTTGTGCATGTTCTAAAGCCATCGGAAGTGAACGCATTTGTAACTATACCCCTTATGAATATGCTGTCCTTTGCAAGCGAATAAATCTCTTCGAAGAAAGATCCAAAAAGGAGAGCGCGATCTTCATGGGTTCTGTATCCTCTTCTCAATGCAATGGAGACAACATATATGTCGTAGTCGCTTGGGAGGTCCAATGGCATTATGAGTTTTGCTACAATTTCAGAGTCCTTAAGTCTTCCAGACATGGCTTTTTCAAAGTCCTTGGGAAAAAGAGGAACAAAATGCCAGTAACCTATTATGCTTTCTGACCCGTTCACTAACAATCTCCATGTATCGGGCGATTCTGAGAAAACGCCAGCCCATTGATTTGTGGATCCTTCCATGTCTCTGGTAAGCCCTTCCATTGTTTCGTAATCCAATTTAATAAGCTCATCCAGAAGCTTCTTCGAGTCCCATCCCCACATTTTTACGTCACGATCGTCCGCTATTCTATGTTTACTTTCATTGTTTAACAGACCCGCCATCCTTAATGTATTCGCGGAAGATTCAATTTCCTCCTTACACTTTCTAACATTTTCAAAAAACTCACTTCTTGGCTTTATTCCTGCTTGCTCAAGAACATCCTGTAAGTTAGCAATTTCACTGTAAAACCCTTTTACATGCTGAATTATTTCTTTCTTTGTCAAAGCAGTTTTTGGCATAATTTTATAGTTTGTCTGGATAGATGAAACTTCATCCAATTTTCTGTGAATATAATCCAATGATTTATCGTCCATTCTGTCAGAAGTCATGTTTGGCGGGTCTTGAAACGAGAGTATATCCTCAATCGTAGCGCTTACTTTTGAATATACGGTATCCAGCACGGTTTTCATACCGCCAAGGGCAGTCTCGATTGCCGTCGTGTCACGCTTTATTTCACGATCCATCAAAGCAAGTGCAACTGCAAGTGGAAGGTCTAAAATCATGAACGGCACAGCTATTTGTAGATTCAATATACCAAATAGAAAGGCCAAAAAAACTCCGCCAATGTACACGGCACTGAACACAAGGATCAGAATAATGGTTCTTCTAGACAACACGTAATCCTAAACTGATCGACATTAAATAATTTTCCGAATTTAATTGTTATGTTAATATGAATCTCTGGTTGATATGTACCCCGTAAAAACGTGTGGAGTTCTTAATAGATGGTCTTTCGCTCTAATCTAGTTAGGAATGGACTATTTTTTTATTTATAATAAATCAGACAGTATGAATCATAATCAATCCCGAGAATCACAAAAAGGATATATGAGGCATTTCAATAAACTGTATTCGTCGAGACCATATTTGATATTTTTTAGTTGTATATCCTCGTCTAAACAACCAAGTTGGACTCTTCTCCAACCCACTTACGTTTATGTAATCGAATCTATAGCAGTCACATTTGCAATATTACAGCCTCTGCGATATTATTAATGTCGACCGATTTATTACCAAAATACGCAAGTAGAAATATATAGCTTCCACTGAAGCCTACGGATACTTTGAACGTAATAGATGTGACTCCCTGAAAGTAAAAATAGGTGAACCCAAGAAGAGACAGATTGGTGGAGATGTTGTCTTTGGATGCATTGCCTTTCCAGACAGTGTAGTATTGGGAATAATAGTGGGAATACAAGTTACTGCTACTGCCGTTACTGGACGTCTTGAACTCAAAAAGCTCAAAATAACCGTCAGAGGTACTGTTATAATAGACATATTTTCCGGAAACAATACCGGAGTTATAGGTAAGAAAACTTCCATTGGTAGAGACTGGGTTCCCTTGCTCATCAAAAGTAGCATTTATTCCAGATGCGTTTGAACTTGAGTTTCGCAACCGGTTTATAGCATGAGGCTGTAAATGAAGCTCTTTTTTATAGAATTTGTATCATGCACCATGGTGCATGCTTTATTATATTAGATTACATTATACATGTGTGTTCCTGAG
>JAJZXP010000454.1 GCA_021806345.1 Thermoplasmata archaeon
CTTCCAAATTACTTCGAGAGTTTCCACTTTTCGAAATACAGGATCGTTGGAAATAAGTGGTACACTTCGAGACAAGGCTTCTGCGGCTATTAATCTGTCATGTAGTTCGGGAATAGCGAGAGACAGAAAAATGTCCCATCCATCTTCTGGAAAATTGGATTGGAAGATAAACGAGGATCCTCTAAGCTCATCTAGGAGTTGATTGACAGTACCCTTCGAATCAATCAGTCTCAGTCTCATTTTCATTGCAATATAAATGAATTCTCCCAGCACTATCTGTGGTACAAAGATTGGGGCCTCTCCTCTTTCGGCCAGGGCAAACGCTTCAGATGCAGGATCGGGTAATGTATCTTCCAGGTATCTGGCTAGCCCAACCGTATCCGTTATGAAATCTTTCACAGCTTCCACTCTTCTCTTAAGATCTTAATATCATCCTCAAATCCTTTAGTATCGATCTTACCCTTCAATATTCCTCTCAAATTCTCTTTCCCATGTCTAATGACAATACCTTCCCCAGAATCTAACACAAGAACGCTTTCTCCTTGGTTTAAATGATATTTGATCCTCAGGTCTTTAGGAAGTGTTATTTGACCTTTTGAGCTAATCCTAACCCTCTTAATCATATAATAAAGAATCATATGCGTTTATAATAACTTCACTTACAGTAAAGAATTACGATTTAGAATCCTACCATGACTGTTTGCAATCCTTTTCGATTCGATTAAGATGTTAATAAAATCCAAGATTCCATATCTTACGGGAACAGTGAAATTGTGAATATTTCCGGATTATCTGAAGAATTTTCAAGAGCTTGGGCCAGTATGTTGGTAATTATCAGAATTTGTTAGATTTTCTCCTTCAATTCATCACAAACATTTTTTTGTTCCCACATGAACTGCAAGGATCACGAAATGTTCCCATTTTATACTCCTAATTATTTTGTACCATTCAGCTCCCAACCTGTAAAGTGGAACCTCCTTAAGATGTTTGATTCACCGAAACGAATTATGCTTGAGAAGATCTAGTTTTTCTAAAATTGTTTTGGCATCAGTTCTTTCCAATTTTTCTAGTGATCGTGCTGATGATTATATCCTATTTACCTCATATTCAGGCAATCTTCAGCCTCGTTTGAACTTCATAGGTTGTGTTTATTCTCCCTTCCTTGATGTCTTTTTGGGGACATTTCTACTCTCTCAATTGATTCTTTGGAGAGGGGATCATCATCCACCTCTAATTCTGAAATCCTTCTTACGATCGAATCGTATGATTCATTTTGATATGATCTCAGGGCGTTGAGTCGCGATTTCCTATGGTTCCCTATATGATTTCGGGCAGAAATTTGGAAGTTCCTGATACTTTGGTGCTCTCCATACTAGTTTATCCCGATTCAGTTCAGTTGAATACGGAGAAAGCGTAATCGGTACTTAGAACATGTTACTACGTACTTATAAATATAATAGGATTTAATCAACCTAAAGAGCAATAGCTAAATGGAAGATATTGGGATTGATGGATAATGTTATGGAAAAATATTTCATTTTAGGTTGCACATAAGTAATAATTCTACAATGACGACATCTCTCCATACACCATTGAGTTTTCCATGTTTTTGGTACACTCCAACTTCTCTAAATCCCGAATTGACCATCAGTGCTCGACTTTGAGTATTTTCAACAAATATGCGTGAAATCAATTTCCAGAAACCTCTATTTTCAGCCTCCTCTATGAGTCTTTTTATCAAAGCTTTTCCTATGCCCCTCCCTCTGAATTCCCTTTGGACATAGATGGAAAATTCCGCGATTCCTTTATAGCATTCTCTGTCCTTATAAGATGAAGTCGAAGCGAATGCAATCACTTTAGAATCGATTTCTCCCACAACTATAGGGTGAATTCCATCAAACCACTTCTTTACACTCCTTGCCGATCTAGGAATAACTTCAAAAGTTGCAATTCTATCTTCTATTCCCTGGTTGTATATTAAAGCAATTGCCTCAGAATCTTTTGCATCCCCAAGTCTCAGCAATAAGTCCACATTCTGGATTTTGAAAGAATATTAGAAATTTTCTTTTAAATTATAGATTTTATCCAAATCAAATATGATCACACACATTTCATTCATTCAATTGTAGGACATCGATACTTCTTTTAAATTAAAAACATGTCTACACGCTTATGCATTTCGAATAAAATAAAGGCGTTAAGTATAAATATCGTAACAGCACTAAAGTGTAGGGAGTGTGTATACCTAGTTGCCACTTGATGAGATATCGAAGGAAATCATTCGCAAGCTTCAGTGGCCAAGAGGTGAAAGTTATAAGTATACCAGCAGACCTTCAATATATCGAATGTCAAAGGAACTTCAAGTCCATCCCAAAGTTGTTAAATCCAGGATTAAGGATCTGTTTGATTCGGGCGTCATAAAAGAAATAAGATTCTATGCTGACTCAAAGTTTGTTCCATGGGGCAGATATTTCATCTTATCCAGTTCATATTCAGGTTTTCCACAGGAATTGTGCACCCATTTTCCGGAGTTACCATTTGTCGAAAGGGTAATATACGGAACTCTCAAGCTGGTAAATTTTTCTGATGATGGAGACGAGGTAACAACCGAAAGGGACTTTTCTAGCGTATCCCTGATTGCGGCTGATGAATCAGATATGAAGAAAAAAAGGCAATTGCTTGAATCAAAATTAACCAAAAGGTTGGATGTAATGCAAGTTATAAATGAATCACCCCAAAAGGCTAAAGTGATCAGTTTAAGCGAACATTCAATCCTAAATGCCGTTTTATGCCAAGATCCAATGACGATGAGCATTTCGCACATAGCCCAGAATCTGGGGATTCCAGGAAGGACTGTCAGAAGGAAGGTCGAAAGATTGCTTGAAAATGGCGTTATCTATGAAGAGGTTTCTCTTGATACCACAAGTGCCAGAGGCGTGTTATTACCAAGTATTATCATGGTCGGAGACTGTCATAAGTGGCTTCCGGCAATTTTTAAGTCTAAATTTCTTGGTGAAAGATTACTTCTGTATAAGAACTGGGCTAGTTTCTCGTTCTTCATCTTTTACGCAGAAACATTTTCTGTCATTGACAATTTAATTCTGGAAGTGAAAGCAATCGATCCAGCAAGTATGATAACATATAGAAACGGGTCGCTCAATAATCCATATGTAAATTACCCATCACGATAATTAAATGTAGGATACCAAATATTACAGAATTTTTTTAGTAGAACTTAATTTACGTTTCGATTTAGGAAAATTCAACTTTCAGTTCGTTTGATTGGATTAAGAAGGGGGGACAGTTCAAAATATGAATCTCAGCTTAAAATAAAATCGGGTATGATCATGTTTGTCACGATTCAACACTTTTTGTATCTTAATACCTTTAATAGAAGCATCCTATGCTTTTATATGGTAAATGGCAAGAATCAAAAGAAAATTACAATGCCACAGGTACTCTCTCTGGTTGTTGTAATGATGTTCATTGGAACAGCATTTGTAATGGTTAACAGTGACCTAAATAAGAGTCCAGCCTCTAATAGCGTCCGATCATTCACTCCAATCCCACCAAAAAATTATACTGTTACAATTAATGAAGTCGGTCTTCCGTCTGGATATCTATGGAATGTTAGCTACGGTGGAGACTCCTCGGCAGGAGTTTTTACCTACGGTTTACGCAATTCAACGTCCACATCTGTTGTTCTGAGCCTGCAGAACGGTAATTACTCCTTTTTGGCTGCCAGTTTAGGATATGTAAATAACTACACAATCACTCATTATCCCGGTCAAGTACCCTTGGTTGTCGCTGGAAGCAATCTTACCTTCTACGTTTATTTTAAGAAAACTTATAATGTGACTTTTGAAGAAACAGGACTTCCAGCTGGAACAGACTGGTCCAATAGCTTAATTGATGAAAGTTGTAGCGGAGTGTTTTTGTATAACTCATCAACAAACAAGACTGATGTTATCTCTGCACCAAATGGAACATATTATGCAACATCCAGTTCATCTGGATATATCCCAAATGTAAATAATTCTGGTAACGAAGCTGCTTACATAACAGTCAAGGGATCCTCAGTAACGGTAAGTGTCACATTTACAAAGGCATATTACATTAACTTTACAGAGACTGGCCTCCCCACTGG
>JAJZXP010000465.1 GCA_021806345.1 Thermoplasmata archaeon
GAATGAAATTAGCTGCTTCTCTGATCTGAAGCTTATCCTTATCCATCCATTAACATAAAGGAATAGGTTTTTATTATATATTATTTCTTAATCAGAATCACATTCTGCGATATGGCGTCAAATTAGTCTTAGATTTTATTGATTCAACCCATGCTTTCACTTCATCGGCAGATAACGTTTCCTTTGTTTCAAGAATCTTTTCAAGATCATACAGAAAAGGCATTCTCCTCTTCTCATTCCGTATGATTGGTTCTCATAGGTTGGGCCTTATGAACATCCATGCCTTTTCCATTTCCTCATTTGTGATGTGCGAGAACTCCTTTATGAAATCTATCCCTGAAAGAACCTTCTACACTTTCCATGGTGATTTGAGGTCTAGGAGTTCTTCATAATCCTTTCAATCGTATTTCAAAGAATATTGTCTAAATATGTATATATATTAAATCTATCCACAGAATATAGGAAGAACCAAACTGTTAAAATTGCACGTAGACAATTATATGAATCGCATTAACCTCAGTTAAAGATACATTCAAATGCCAAGTTCCCTCAAGAAGAACTGCATATGGAGGATCAGAAAAAGCAGTGTCCATGTAAATAGAACCATTTCCTTGCGCAACATTCACTCTTATTTCTTGGTGTTCTAGAGGATTCAAAACGAATATTGTGCCACTTGAATCATTAGAATAAGCATATAAAACGATTTCTGTCACATTCTTTTCTAGGTAAAATGTAGTATTGGTAGTAGTTGTATTGACATATACATTTGCAACAAGAATCAGAGAGGGGCTTTGAGTTTTAATTGAAATTTTGGCGGGTTGTTGTCGAGGAGGATCGTAGTAAATGAAAACCTATATTATTACCACAAATGTCACAACCAAAACAACCCAGCGTTTATCCATAATAATACCTCAACCTCCCTATCAAGTAACTTAGGAATAAGAAAATAACGGCAAAAAAAGATATCCATATTGCATACCCCGTCTCATTCAGGAACGCATGGAATAATGGCGATGAAATTCTCGTAACTGCCCCTATGCTGTGGCTATTTATAACGGGTATTCCGAAAGTTTCTGCTAAGATACTTATGGATGAGGAGGGAAATGATACAAAAAGAGGATAATAAATGGAAGGTAGGGAGTACATTGCGGAAGTACCACTAGAAAAATTAGTTTCGTAGAATAATGTGATATTTTTAGTACCAAATAACATCGACAGAAAGATAAACGTTGAAACAAGGATAGAGATCCATCTTTTGGAAGAAGCATACGATACCATTGAGATGTATCCTATTACAGGCAAGAAAACAAACATCAGCAAAAGTATAGCAGTTAATATGGTCGGGAAACATTCTCCTATTATGTTCACATTTACGCTGGATGTATTATAAAGAAAATAAACAATGAAAAAGATGATGAATGACAAAATTTCCAAAATTAAGAAATTTATTATCATCGAGATTAACTTCGAAATAAAAATAACATTAAATGGAAGACCCAATCCCTTATATATATTGATCATTCCAGACTCATATTCCACTGGGATAAGAATTGCGGGAATTAGAAAAAGTGGGAGCGACATTTCCATCAAAACCTCTAAAAACTTATAAACAAGTAGTCCGGAAAACCCAAGATTTCCGTTGCTAGTGATAACATATAATGCGACAATCAGGGATAAAAACCCCCAGAAAGATAATATAAAAAAAGAAAACGTGGATCTAAAATTTAAATACAGATCTTTGCGAAGGTGTGCCATAATAGATTGAAACATCATATGATCTATTTCTCCATTACCTTACGATAAGTCTCTAGCAAGCTGGGAGTTTTCATTTCATTGATTGAAATTCCCTGCATTACGAGTTTCTTAATGATATCTTGGGATTTCTCTTTCTCTACGTTTATAATAATTTCATCTTCGCTAATATCGTAATTTGCATGAAGTTTTTCTAGGAAATTTGTAACCTCAGTTCCTCCGGGAACTTTTATTACAATTGAATCCGCACTCTTTGTTTCTATGTTTAACATAATCGATCCAGCTTTGAGAAAAATTATAACATCTGACAAATCCTCCACCCTCGCAAGATCGTGGCTACTTAATATTATTATCCGACTACCATCATCGAGTTTTTTTAAATCTGTAGAGATCTCTTCGGAAATTGAAGGATCAAGACCCTCAAACGGCTCATCAAGTAGCATAATCTCTCTCTTTGCTATGAGCGACATTCCTATATTAAGTCTGCGCTTCATCCCTTTAGAGTAGTCAAAGATTTTCTTCTTGTGTGGAAGCCCCACCAAATCCAACACCTCTTTAGGTGTTCGAATGATTTCAGAAGAGTCCACACACCTTTCAACTAAATCAAAGTGTTCTGAAGCCGAGAGATTATCATAAGAAGCAGGATTCTCTGGAACGTAAAACGTGCTACCTTGAACACTTACAATTCCACTTGTTTTTCTCAGGATTCCAGCAATTATTTTTAATAAAGTGGTTTTCCCTGCACCATTTGGACCCACAATAGAATATATGCCAGGCTTATCGATTAAGAGAGAACAACCTACAAGTGCTTGAGATTTGTGGATACTCTTATAAGTCTTTGTTAGGTCTTGTATATGAATATTAGGCAATCATTCCACCATATCCCACTATGTTTTGATAAAGTACTCCATCATTAAGTTTTATTAGTATTGTAATTGAGTTCTGAGGCGAATTTATAATAAAGCGAAAATTGACGTAAGTATAACTTTGAATTTCCAAGCTGACATTAATGCTTGAAACAGTATCATTGTATTTTGACACTATACTGGTGGGATAACTGGCAGAACCACTATTGGCAATAGTGGAGTTTAGAGTCAGCCCTAAGCTATTGTTTTTTAAGTTCAGATCATCAAATACATTTATTCCAGAAACAAATATTACAGTGTGAAGCAAAGAGAAATTCAATAAGACATGACTCGGAGTGCCGATCGAAGTCTCAACCAATCCTTCAATTAAATAATACCCAGCGGGAGCCAGATAATATTCCGGGCCTTTATTGGTCAGAACGGCCACTGTGCTATTCCAATATGCTGTGATGCTTGGACTGGAATTACTTAAATTAAATTTGATGATTGCAAAAGGTTGCGTTGCACTAGGACTGTTGCTCTCAGACGAACCGATGTAGTCAAGTCTTAGACCGTTTAAATATGTGGATGCATCCACGTGGAACGGTGCAGCAGTACTGCTGGCATTTATATAAAATGGTAACTTATTGCCTTGTTCCATAACCAAACTACTAGGCGTAACTGTGATGTTGACTTGATAAAACTTATCCTGCTCTATTCTATAATAGATATAAACTGAAGAAGTTATTAAAACTACAATAATAAAAAATATAATTAAAATATTTTTTTTTTTTTGATCAATCTCACTCATGAACCCACCTAATATAACTTATGAAACCCATTCAGTTTGCAGATTGTTGGATATTGAATAAGTATATACAGTATCCCACCCCCAACTAGATGTCATAGCATTCATTGAACTATCAGCGTTAATGGTCTGACAACTATTGTAAACAGTAGGGACTGTAACTCCAGCAGAGAAAGAAGTGGCTGTAGGGTTGGGTCCATTTAGTGCCTGATTATCGTAGAAAGCCCATCCACCGTTGGTCGCTGTTAACGACGTAGTAGTTTGTTCAAATTCTGGATAATACATTTGCCAACTAATTGTAGCGCCTCCAGTAACACCATAATATCCTGCAGAACCAGAAAGACCAAAAGTTACAGTTTCGGCAGAACCACTACTTACTGTATTAGGTGGTGTAAACGCGTATATACTTTGGCTATTGCCAATAGCAGAATCGGGTGAATTAAAGTCTATTGTCCCTGTCTTATGTGTCACACCAACAACATCATATACAGACCACCAATTGTAATTACCATCAAGCACGGATCCATTTTCGGAAGTTACTGAAATAGTGCCACGCCAGTAGATGTGATTCCCATTCGGTCCCAAGTAAGCCCAATACTGTTCGTATATATTGCCGTATTGGCAAGCATCGTTATATGAGAAGTACATTATTTGTGTTGGCGATGAACCTCCGCCACCTCCGCCACCGCCTCCGCCTCCGCCACCAGGATACATAGCAG
>JAJZXP010000424.1 GCA_021806345.1 Thermoplasmata archaeon
TGGCGGGTTCCGTAAAATTAACACCCAAAAGCAAATCTGGGAGTTTGATACTGTGGGGAAATTAATTGTTGCAGTTGCTTCAGAAGGCCCAACAGAAGGTTCATGGTACAACAATTTCCTGATTCAGTTGAAGGAAGATGGGGAATGTAAAAAAATATACACACAGGAAAGAGGACAAATTGCCAATCCAAGACTAAATACAAATTGCCAAAAAGTGGCAGTGATAGAATCAGTATGGAGTGACAGAGGCGTTTGTTCAGGAGATATTGTTCTCGTAGATCTGGAAAGCCAAAAATACGAAAATATAAGCGAAAGCATGGAAGTTAGTTTTAGCAGTGTAAGGTGGAGTGGTATTGATGAATTTTTCTCACTGGGACAGAATGGAGCTGATTTTCAATTCATTCATTTTAAGAATAAGAATAAAAAAACAATTTCAACTTTTAGGGGAAACATATATCCTTCAGTATCGGCAGATTTTAGTTTGACTAAAGAAAAAATTGCATATTTTACATTTACGAACATCTCAGAACCTGCAGAAGTCTTTCAGTTAAATCTGCTGAATGGGAATTTTAAAAAAATAACCAACATTAACAGTGAACTCTTGAACACCAGAAAATTCCCGTGGAAAGACGTCAGCTGGAAGTCTGAAGATGGACTGGAGATCCACGGATTCTTAAGGAATCCAGGAAACAAAAATCCACTGATGGTTATGATTCATGGCGGACCAACTGGTTCTGTTAAGGAAACCTTCTTAGACCGTTACTCTTTTCTGCTGGAAGGAAAATGGTCAATATTTATGCCAAATTTCAGAGGGAGTACTGGAAAGGGTAGAAAATTCGCTGAAATGAATATGGGTGATATGGGAGGGAAGGACTTGCAGGACATTATAAGTGGTGTAAAAATGCTGGTCAGAGAGGGGTACGCAGATCCCGATAAAATTGTTATTATCGGAGGATCCTACGGTGGTTTTATGGCTCAATGGGCCATCACGCAAACTGATATTTTCAAGGGAAGTATAACCTTGTTTGGAATCTCAAACTGGGTTAGCTTTCATGGAACTACAAATATTCCTGAATGGGATGAAATACAATATGAAGAATCTGCTTATGCTGATGGAAAATTCCAGAAATTCTCCCCACTCAGATACGTAGAAAATATAAACTGTCCAGTTCTCATTATGCACGGAAAGGAAGATCCCTCTGTTCCAGTTTCCCAGTCAATGGAGTTTTACAGGGCATTAAAGCAAAATGGAAAAGATGTAAGATTCCTTATTTTCCCAAGAGAGGGACACGGATTTATGGAAAAAAATCATATATTGCAATCCCTAAGAGAAACTCAAACATTTTTGAATCAAATAATGGATAAATAATTTTAGTATTTATATAAAGTCAAAGATAGAAAATATATATAAAATTAATTTTCATGATAGTAAATGAAAAATCCTAAAATGATCAATAACAAAACCAGTGCACTAATACTGTTTATTGGTGTATCTCAGTTTTATATCTTTCTCAATATTGCTGCCTTCTTAGTTCCAGGTTATAACCTGTCCAACAACAGTATCAGCCATCTTGGAATTGTTAGCACAGGATACATTTTCAACGCATCAATCATTATTTTGGGCATAACGGAAATACTATCAGGAATAGGGTTTCAAAAATACAGCAGGACTCTTTCAATTTTCCTTATAATAGCAGGAATAGGATCTGCAGGGGTTGGTGTTTTCAACGAACACTTCGGATATATTCACTTAGTTTTTGCGTTACTGGCATTCCTATTTGGTTCCATTTCGTCGTATTCAGTGTTTGCTAAGAGGAGGGATGTGATGTCCGGGATATGGGCGTTTCTTGGGTCACTCTCGATATTTTCACTTGTACTATTTATGCTCACAATCATGGTCTCAAATTCATTTGACTTAGGCCTCGGGGAAGGAGGCATTGAACGGATGATACTCATTCCAAACATAGTTTGGGCGCTGGCATTTTCAGGAAGCATGTTTTATTCTGAAAAATAATTCCTTATGTTCCCTCAAAGAATTATTAAACATTCTTTCTATACAATGACTATGCAAGAAATAAGAGAAATAAGGGCACCAAGGGGAAAAACTCTCAATGCGAGAGGATGGCAGCAGGAAGCTGCCCTGAGGCTTTTGATGAATAATCTCGATCCGGATGTAGCCATGGATCCACAAAATCTGATAGTTTATGGGGGAAAAGGAAAGGCTGCGAGAACCTGGAAGGATTTTGATGAAATTGTGAGCATGCTGAAGGAACTGTATAATGATGAAACACTGTTAATTCAATCTGGAAAACCTGTCGGAGCATTTAAAACAACAAAAGAAGCTCCAAGGGTATTGATTGTAAATGCTCAAATTGTACCAAAATTTGCAACAGATGATATTTTCTGGGAATTGGAGAGAAGGGGACTTACAATGTTTGGTCAGATGACAGCAGGTTCCTGGATCTATATAGGTAGTCAGGGTGTTCTGCAGGGGACATATGAGACATTGCATGCAATGGCAGCCAAGGATTTCAAACAGGATGACCTTTCAGGCAAATGGGTTTTGACTGCAGGACTGGGAGAAATGGGAGGAGCACAGCCACTGGCAGTAACCATGAACAATGGTGTGGCCATTGTCGTAGAAGTTAACCAGAAAAAAATAGACAGAAGAATCAATGGAAAATACTTGGATATTCAGGCTAAGGATCTGGATGAAGCTTTAAAAATAAAGGACGAATTCGTTCAAAGACGGAAACCCATTTCTATTGGGTTACTGGGAAATGCTGCAACAATTTATAGTGAACTGGCAATAAGAGGTACTGTTCCGGATGTGGTTACAGATCAAACCGCAGCTCATGACCTAAATGTTGGATATATACCGGAGGGCTTTACCGTTGAAAGTGCAAAAAGTGAAATGGAGAGCAATTTTGAAGAATACAGGAAAAAAGTGTATGCGTCAATTGTCAAGGAAGTCAGGGCCATTCTGAAATTCAAGGAAATGGGTTCAAAGGTATTCGATTATGGTAACAACCTTAGAACACGGGCCAAGGAAGGGGGAGAAAGCAGGGCTTTTGAGATTCAGGGGTATGTTCCCGCCTATATCAGGGATCTGTTTGCGATCGGATCTGGTCCTTTCAGGTGGGTAGCACTTTCTGGAAACCCTGATGACATTTTCAAATTAGATAAGGCAATTTCATACGAACTTGGATATAATGATCATCTGGTAAGATGGCTGAAACTTGCCCAGGATAAGGTAAAATTTCAGGGATTGCCAGCCAGGATATGCTACGCTGCCTATGGGGAAAGGGAGATTATAGGCTTGCTTATGAACAGGATGGTTAAAGATGGCGAACTTGAAGCCCCAATTGCCATAGGAAGAGATCACCACGATACAGGTTCTGTTGCCTCTCCATATAGAGAAACAGAAAACATGAAGGATGGAAGCGATGCTATAGCAGATTGGCCAATACTGAATGCACTCCTAAATGCAGCATCAGGTGCAACGTGGGTTTCAGTGCATCATGGCGGTGGAACAGGTATTGGCAATGCAATACATTCCGGGTTTGTGCTGGTTGCAGATGGTACAAAAGAATCTGAAGAAAAGATTAAGAGGGTTTTAAATGCAGATCCAGGCATTGGAGTCATAAGACACGCAGATGCTGGATATGAATCCTCACAAAGGTTAATCAGAAAGGGAGTAAAATTCAAATCCCCTTATTATGTACACAGCGAAAAGTAGCCAAAAAGTACACTAAATCCAAATAAAATTATTTTAAGTGGAGGCGCGATATCTGATTATGGCAATTAAGGGAGTACTAATGGCAGGAGGGAGGGGGACAAGATTAAGACCCATTACCTATGCAATACCAAAACCACTGGTTCCAATTGCTGGTTTACCCTGCATGGAATATCCTATTAAGTCTTTTTCAGAAGCAGGAATAAAGGACATAATCATTACAACTGGATACAAGTTTGAGGCCCTAATTTCAGGAGTGATAAAAATTAACCACCCCAGCCAAAATATAATATTTTCAGTTGAAAAAGAACCTGCTGGAACTGCAGGATCAATTAAACTGATAGGGGGTTTCCTCAATGACACATTCG
>JAJZXP010000194.1 GCA_021806345.1 Thermoplasmata archaeon
TTCAATACGAAAAAATCTTTCTCTAATGCAAAATACTTTTTAATTAATGGGAATTTAGCTGAAAGAGATCTACAGAAATGATTCTATATCACGTAACAGAAGAGGATAAGCTGAAATCCATACTTGTAAACGGTTTGAAGCCCATGAAAAATGACCTTAGATCGAAAGCTTGTGTCTACCTTTGGGATGACATTGAATTTGCAGCGGATATGTATGGTATGCTTGAGCGTTCTCACCCAAGAACTTCTGCTAATGCAATTATACTCAAAGTAGATTTGCCCAAATCCTGGTTGGTCTTAGATGATGGTTATAATAAGTCTGAGGCACCATACGGTCATGCTTTCAAGTGCTTCAGGAAAATAAGCAAGGACAGGATCAAGATAATCGAAGCCTATACAGAATAAAAACACTGTTAAACTGTATAAGGAAATTGATAACCTCCAAGGCTGAAGAGAAATTGCTGAAATCCATTAAATAGAGCATGGAAGGAATCTGTTAGTTACGGAAAGAGATTGAATTTGCGGATATATTTCTTAGGTCCCAAAAGAACAATGGGGGAATTGATAAAAGCAAACAGACCGAATTACATTGCCAAGGAGATTGCCCTAAAGCCGCAATTTAAAATAATCCACAGAGAGATGACGCATGCTTATTGAATTGTGCAATACAATAGTGATTTACTAATATGTTGCATTGCACATCTTCCTTTTCTTCTATAAAGAGAGAACAACTTATATGCTATATTTATTATCTATTTCCATGACCTCGGAAGTCGAAGTTTGTGACTTGTGCGGAAAGAACTATGAGGAAGCAGAGGCATTGTTATTGAAAAAAGCTAAAGAGCAATTTAAAGTCGAGTCACGTTTTTCAGGGAAGGTCACAAAAACAAGAATCTTAAGCAGTTCGAGGATAACATATAGTAATCCCATTGAAAAAATGGGGGACTTAATAACCGAAATAGATTTGCTCCAGAAAACTTTAAAAAAACATTCGGCAGAGGATATAATTCCCAAAGATGTATATGTTGATTATAGCGGTTATTTAAAGGAAACACCACTCCTTGAGCAGTTGCTAGATGCAGGTTACAGATCCCGTTATTATGATAATTTTGATAAACAAATAATGAACAGTAATATTATGAACACACAAGCCGGGAAGGCTCTAGAAAATATGAAGACTCAATTGACGAACGAAATCAATGAACATAAGGTAAAGAACAAGCAAGCAAAGACAAAAATTGAGGCACTGTTGGAAAAATCAATTAAGGAGACACTTTCTAAAATTGCAATGGTCAAGACTTCTATTAATATTAATTTAAAAGGGTCTGAAGACCTAAAACGCGCTTTAGAAGACAGTGGTGAATTTCAAATCCAGAACCTTGGGTATTCGGATCAGTATAACTCACCTTATGTGACCATAGAACTTGATCTTTGTTGGGTTTGTTCTAATTTATTGTCTTCTATTGTAAACGAATCATTTAGCACCCGTCAACTTGATTAACGTGAATCATGGTCAAAAACATGATCAGCGATTACTCAATCTTCCTAACAACAATCTTTCCCCTTACCTCATAAAATCCTATATGTTCAGATTCTGACACATTCAACTTCTCCGCAACTTCTTTCGGTAATGTTATCCTCAAGGATGATTCCTTGCGAGATGTCCTTGATACTGCTATTAGCTTTTCAGGCATTGGGAGGGGAATAAGTGGAATAAGTTAAATTTTTCAATGAGATGATTAAATATAAGCATTTGGGGGAAATTCTACAACAAATAAACTGAATTAGCCGGGAATTTTAAAGCCAAAATGGGATTTCCCCCATCAGATTTGGTGGTTTTATTCCTCTTAATGCAAACCAAGCTATCTGATCGCTATAATGTATCGTAACTGGGAGACGTGGAGGATTTGTTGAACCATAGTGTAATTCAGTCAGCGACAGTATTGTTCTTAACGCCTGAACCATCTGAATATTCCCGTATTTTATTCGTATTTTCAAAGGTCTTGGTGTTACACCCGGGAAAGGTGGAGGTGAAGATATGACAAGTGAGTTTTTGTCATCAAACATGAAAACTGTACCCTTTTTTGGAGCGCCAATAGAGTCCCCAGAAATCTCATAAATTCTAGGGGTTTCCCTTTTTATTACTTCTATCAAAGAAAACTCCGATCCAATAGAATTCCCCCAATCCTTCAATGTATCAATTTCATCTCCCCTGAAGTATCCATCACGATGGACAACTACCTTTTTTCCTTGAAACTCATTAAGTGGGAAAAGGCTTCTCATAACACTTGATGGTACAGTTTCGCCCTCCAGAGGAGCATCATGAATAACATATTTGAGAAAATTCCCATCGTTAAAGTAAACTCTGGCGATCGCAGCTGCATTATTAGAACCCGGTAGACGGGTTTTTTTCTGTCTCGCAATGTCTATACCTACGACAACATCACAAAATTCCAGTGGTTTAGAAAGGGCGAATGGAATGTTACCGGTTTTTCCCAAAATACCCAAAATTATGTTAAAAATCGCATAGGGTTTTTCCAGAGTTTTATAGGTGACCACTTGTCCACCTATCCCTCTGGTTATCGTTAGGCGTTTAAAAGTATGATAAATTTCGTTTGCTTCGTCATCTTCATCATCATAAAAATAATCTGGCAGAATACAAAGAACAAGGTCTATCCTATCTTTCATAAAAGAATCTATGTTTTTTTCTAAATCAGATTCATCGGTGAGATCAAATTGCAGGATGTTGCTTATTATCATTTTGAAGGATAAAGATTCCAACTCGGACTTTGTTGCTTCGAGAAATTTATTTATCCTCGCTCTTTCCGCAAAGTTATTTGGATATATTACGCCAACGCGAATCTCATTGTTTACCAACTGCTTCGAGGTCTTATACAGACCGTACTTTTTTAATCCATATTTTACTGATTTGAAGGGATAAGCCTGTTTCTGGCCAATGACTACTGGCTCCTCGAACGGTAAATTGAACATATGGGGGAACAGATCAGGGTTTTTGGCCGAATCATAAGCTTTCCCAATTAAGCTCTTACCATTTATCAGTTTTTCGTTTACCAGATTTTCTATGGTTTGTATCATTTTATGCCTTTCGGCGGGGTTAATCTTGATATGTTTCGAGAGTTCGGTTGAAGAGACATTAAACCTGGAACAATTTTGCATCGTTAGTACGATTTCTAACGAATTTGCCACATAATCGTAGTTATTCTGCCCAACTTTTAATGTCAGGACTTCAGTGTCATCTGCGGCAGACTGTATTGAACTTATAGTTATTTCGTCCTGAGCCAAGCTTTCCAATCTTTCTCGCTCGCTTTTCAAGTGACCGACCATATTAATAACCTCTCCCTTGGTCGATTGATGTTTTACCTTTACGTACAGATTCTTAGGGTTTTTTCCGTCCCTAATGAAACGATCCAAGTCCTGCTCCAATAAAATATTGGAGCTAACAGATATAGAAATAGATGGAACATTATTTACGACGAAGGCGTAAAAATCAACAACTCTCTTTATGATTGCGTTTTTTATCTTGACTTTGTCTTTATTTAAGACAGCGGTAATTTCTCTCTGAAGATTCTGATCAGAAAGCATCCCTTTAGCTACAAACGTTGCAATATCATATTCGTTCAACCGGAATCCTGTAGCTCTTCTGATTGTTCGTACGTTTCCTAAGGGTGCTGTATTTGATTTCCAGAGTTGCCTCAAAAAATCATTTAATTGTTGCTCCGTCACTGATTTGTCTGAAAGTATTCTACCACTGTTTGCAGTCCAGTGGCCTCCAAACTCTTTCCTTAAGCGATAGGACAATTTGCCTGAAATTGCCATTCTATTTTCAGAAGTATCTGGTTCATATACATAGATCGTAGGAACTGCCGTCTTGTCAACTGGAAAGACGTCTATAGCTATCATTACAGCTAAACTGATTCGAAGCACTTAAGACTTTTCCTATAAACCTCCCATGAAAATCCAATGTCAATTGATCCCTCTTCTTTTCATGTTTCCAACTGAATGTAATGTGGAATTGGCATTTCAGCAATGATTCAGTCACTTTGCATATGGAAAGCTTTATTCATGGGATCAGCATG
>JAJZXP010000130.1 GCA_021806345.1 Thermoplasmata archaeon
GACAACAAATGATATGGCGAACATAAAATAGTGCAAACAGGAGAACTTTTACTAAGTAGACTCGTCCATTCGTCTTTTTAAATCGCCTATTTTTGGGTAAAAATTGATAATTTCTGGCCAAAGAGACCGCTCTTCGCCAAACAATCGTACAGATATCGTTAATGCATATATGATAGAATATAGAGAATCAGCCATCTTCGTAATAGTTTCTTTTTCTATTTTTGGGAAAACGAAGACCGAGGTATTACAGTTGACGTATATCCCGTTTTCCTTAATAGTGTCTGACAAATCTATCATAGATTCAAAAAGTTCATACGCAAATTTTTCACCTGTATTTATCGCTTCTGGTTGATTCAAAAGTTTCTCGAAGATATTTTCATTAATTGTTGGATTCTGATTTTTTAAAAATTCAATTGTTATATCTTTGTTCCAATCATAATTTGGTATTACACATTTAAGGAGGATCCCGAGGTTTCTTATTGTTTCAATCTTTACTTCATGGTTGTAGAATGCCTTTTTGAGTGCGCTTGGGCAGTCAATTTTGTCAAGAAAGTCCTCAATATTTTCCTTGATATCTGAATCAAAGGGACTGGAGTTTTTAATAAGCAGGAGGAAATCAAGACGCTTTTTGCAGATTCCTCCAAACCGAGTTCAAGAGGAGCCCCAACCGTTGGAGCGGACAGACCCCTACACACGCATCTTTAAGTAGCCTGTAGAAGTTTTCTATACACAGTTTAAGACCTTTCGGCGTAGCTTCACAGACTATATCTACATACTGTCTCCATATTCATTAAATTATCGAAAAAGGACTTCACCCTGGGTTATAGTCTCTATCGGCTACGTTAATATCCACCTTTAGAAGTTATCATATATTTGATGCTTATACTTCTTGGATACAACTTAAGACCTCTTATCCCGTTAGTGAAAATAAAATTGAGAATGCACTCAGAAAGTGTTCAGGTGATATGATAAAAAACAAATCTTTCGAGAAGACATTGAAATCATGGCTTATCTGAACTATTTCTGAAGGCGTGTTTAAAAAAACTTCGCGAGAAAAAAGGATGCCTTGAAAACTCACTACTAATTCTGGTAAAATCATTCCACTCATATGAGCGTAATGCAATGCCGAATATCCAATGAATGCGGAATAATAATTGAAATCTAAACCCCCGCTCTGAAATAGAATGTCCTTAGTGAGGTTTGGGTCGAAATCAATTGATTTATCTTAATCGTCCGAAGCAGTGCTCAGAGTATTGGTTAAAAGCGAGATTATCCCCTCGTCCCATTCTATTTTTCGTAGATTATCCCATTCGTAATCTGTAAGATCTGCAAACTCTTCACGGTATCGTTCGAAATCAAAAGAGGGAACTCCCAGGCAATAAAATCGTTCCGGGATATAAAACCGGTATATCACAGAAGATCCGCGAGGACAAAAGCCCATGTTTACTTATGTGCATTACGCCCTCTGATATCCGGGATAATTAATGGTAGAACAAAGTCGCATCTGTTAATAGATAGGAGAGTCGAGATATTGGAGCAAATAAATGCAATTCCGATGATATCTCAAATCAGCATCGTGTACAGATCTGAATCTGATGAGGCAATGGGCATACTCAACGAGCTTGAATTTAAGGTGCTGGATCAGATACTGACTAGTGCACTGCTAAAACATGGTAGAAAATATCATTGAAGAGAGAAAATAGGGAGTCCAGTGTATATTTTCCATATTAGTTTTTGCGGAACTCAAGTTCAAAAGATTTCAACTTTTTGATCAAGTATCCTTGTAACGTTATGGTATATTTCTCCCATCTCGGACTGCTCCAACGGATCTAGCATTGCAGGTGTCCCAGTGATGTCTTGTTTGAGTATGAGTTTATGAAAAAGAAATGAGTAAACCTGAGGAAAAGACTTAGTGTTGAGATAGCTCTTCAACATACTCAGCTTTCGTTGTATTCTCGCTGCAGATCGTATATCACTATCTTTGAATGATTTCATAACTTTTGTAGCTAGGTCTATAAAATTTGTGGAGCCACAAACACCTCCTGCAGCCCCTAATACAAGTGAGGGGAGTAAGAGTTCGTCTTGCCCCTGAAACACTTTTATCTTTTTAGGAAGGTTAAGTAAATAGTCTTGAAACAGAGTAAGGTCTCCGCTCGAATCTTTTATGCCTACTATATTTGAATAATTCTCAGAAAGTTGGAGAACAGTTTCAGGTCTTATCGTATTTCCTGTAAGTTGAGGAATGTTATAAAGTATTACTGGTAAATCCACCTTCCCAACGATGCGGTCGAAGTAGGAATAGATGGATTTCTGACTCACTTTTAGATAATATGGTGTTACGACAACAATTGCGTCTGAATTAATATCGGCTGCAAATTCTGATAGTTCTAACGTATCTTCTATGTTATTTTTCCCAACACCGGGCACGAAATATTCATCTTTACTTCTGTATTTTGAAAACACTTCAAGGATTCTCTTATGCATTTTATTTGAAATAAATGGAGAGGAACCGTTACTTCCCATTGGAAATACCCCGGATACACCGATTTGGTGAAGATGAACCATTAGTTTTTCGATGGCTGGCTCTTTTAGCTCATCGCCATTGAATGGGGAAACTGCTGGAGTTATAATGCCACTAAGTTCATTCATAATTAAATATTACAAGTATGTATTAGAAATTTCGTACATTATGACAGTGTAATAAGTATTATCTATAAGCATTCGCTTTACAGTGCACATGAGCAATTTAGAAGATTCCGTTGGAATTTTCAAAGTACGATTGAAGTTGAGTCACTTCAACTGCAAATCGAATTTCAGTTTAGTGCATCCCGAAAATGTGATAATGACACTTATTTCATCCGTCCCCCTCAGCTTAGGACATTCTTTATTCACAGTTGAAATCTTCCATCCTATAAGGTCAAATAGTGTCGCTAATGATGTATTGCAACAAATGAAGAAAAACTCGTCCTTGCAGTCAATACAGTCTTGGTCATTGAAAGACCATAACATGATTGTGTCCTTCGTTGAAAAACAAGGAGATTCTCCTTTTGCTTTATTACAATCTCTCAGAGTGTTTAATTACCACGAAGAATCCTATCGTGGGATAGATGATATCACGGTAACATTGAACGTAATTGAAATAAGTAAAATAATGGACACTCTTAGTGAACTAGGGAAAGTACAAATCGTAAGTAAGTATGATATACGCGAGGACATCCACCTTCTGAATCACATTCTTTCAAAAAGAGAGGAAGATGTCTTCAAGCTTGCTGTTTCTTCTGGATATTTTGAAAATCCAAAAAAGTGTCATCTCAAGGATCTTGCGGAAAAATTGAACATTTCAATAGTTGCAACGGATCGGTATATACGAAACGCAGAAAAGAAGATTTTCATGGATCGTTCCGCCCCTGTAATATACGGAGATAGATAAGTGTTGATGCTTTAGCTATTTTTCCGTGATTTTCCTTGACCATTAGTTCGCGGCATTTCTCAAAGTTAAAATCTTAACTTCTAGATTTATATATCCGCATGTTTATTCTTACTTGGGGTGTCGTTGGTTTGATGGGAAGTGGTTTGGGAAAGAATAAAGTTAGTCTCTGGAGAATGGTTTCACTGGGCATGGCAGGAGTATTTCTTTACGGATACGCGTATGCAACTGCTGGAGGCTTCATTAGTACAGCAGGACGTGCGGCTATTTACGTTGGTATTCTAGGAGTCGCTGTTGTGTTTTTGGTAAGTCTGCCCATTTTAGAATATACAAGATTAGTGAAATTTACGGGAGGCTATTATGGACTTGCTGAACTAGGATTTGGAAAAGCTGTAGGAAAATATACGGCATTGTTAAATTATTTCTATTACAACTTTTGGCAAATAGGGGACTCACTCATTACGGGGATGCTTATGATTGTGGGCTACAACATAATTACTGGTACAATGCTTCCAGAGTGGGTATTCTATATTGTTGCAATAGTGACGGCCACAGCCATGTTCGTTGGGGCGAGTACGGATGTATCCTTAGGAACAAAAATCATCTTTTTCAGTATTATATTTCAGACCCTGTTAGTTCTGGGCAGTGCCATATACGTCAT
>JAJZXP010000239.1 GCA_021806345.1 Thermoplasmata archaeon
CAAAAGAAATATTGGAGATTTTATAAATGGAAGTTACAACGTTTGTATATGGAATTTACCCGAGAAGCGACAGATTGAGACTGGATTATGGAAGATTTGAAAGAGGGCTCCTCACATCGGAGAAATTGAAAACAATAATTAAAGAGGAAAAGGATCGTTTTTATGATCTCACTGATGGAATCGGCATGGTCACAGATCCCCTCTTTAACTGGTATGACATTTTCAGGCCGGTAGCCCTCTCAGTGGAAGGGATCAACCTTGGGCCTTTGAGAAGATACGGAGAGACAAACACATTTTACAGGGAACCAATAATAGCTGGAAAGGGGGGTTTAAGATTTAATGCCCTGAGTGACCATGAATTCAATGAGAACCCACCGTTCCCTATGTTCTACTGGGGTTCCAGGAATATTCTGCCTATTTTCCCGTCACCAGTCGCAATGTATAATATGTCTTTCACTGACAGAAATGTTAACTTGCATGAGTTTTCAGAGAATTTACTGGAGATTTACGCTAAGCTTGCAGACGAAATTGGATCGAAAAACATAGTTATATTTTCACCAAAGATAGGAGAACATGAAATAGAAGAGATAGAAAACATTGGCCCAAAACATGGGATTATACTGGTGTCTCCAGGAGGGATAGGCAAAAGTGATTTTGACAACACGAGTTTAAAATTCCATTCAATCATTGTGAACAATATCAGGGATCTTGAATTAGCAGCAAACCACTCCAGGATGCCAGGACTGGGAATCCTGGACGCACACAATACACGTGTGGAAACCAAAGAAGAGATCAAGAAGCACGTGGAAGCAATAGAAAATACAGGAATTTTGAAGAATATAGTATTGACACATAACGACTATATGGATTTCCTTCCAAGGTCAATAGCCGATAGAAAAGTAAAGATCCTCCAGGAGGTGAATTAAATGGAAAGCAGTTTCATTACGCAGGAAATAGGAAGTTTCAGAAAACCACAGTATCTCAGTGGAAAATTTCATTCTGTAGAGGGAACAGAGGAGTATGCAAAGCTTTGCCAGAAAGCAACTGTTGAAACACTGGAAACTTTTGATCAGGCCGGGCTCCAGAATGTTGGCGTAGGCGGGGAGATGTTTCGCTGGGAAATGTATGAACATTTTGCCAAGAGAGTTTCAAACATAGAATTTTATGGACTGGTCAGGTCTTTTGACAACAGGTATTATAAGAAGGGAAGTGTGATGGGGGAATTGAAAAGAACAGGGCCATTCCACCTTCAGGAACTTGAATATCTGCTTAAATTAACACAGAAACCACTGAAAGTCCCTATAACAGGGGCATACACAATGATGGAATGGTCATTTAATGAACATTACAGGAGCAGAAGGGAACTGGCCATGAAATTTGCCGAACTGATACAAGAAGAAATTGCAGATCTGCAGGAAGCATGGAAACGGTCTGGAAGGAAAGAAAAGCTTGAAATACAGATTGATGAACCAGCCGCAACCACACACTCTTCGGAAATGGACATTGTTGTGGATTCAATGAACGCATCCCTCGATAAATTCAAAGGCATAGAATTTACGCTTCACGTTTGTTACAGCAAGGATTACAGGATCCTTTATGACAGAATACCGGAAATGGGATTCCACGGCTATAACCTGGAATATGCGAACAGAGACTCCCTTTCTGTTAATAATAAGATCAGGGAAGGATATGAAGACTTAAGGCACTTTAACAGCATAAACGAAACCCTTTCGGAAAAAAGGTTTATCGGGCTTGGAGTTACAGACGTGCATATAGATACAATCGAATCTGAGGAACTCATTGAGAAGAGGATAGAATACGCTCTGGGCATTCTTCAGGATCCAAAACTCCTCAGGATCAACCCGGATTGTGGACTAAGAACCCGATCAAGGGAAGTTGGATATAGAAAACTCCTGAACATGGTCGAGGCAACGAAAGCAGTCGATAAGAAGATATGATTGTCCAGACCTGGAATTAATTAACAATCAAAATTTATATGCTAAACTACTATTGTTATTCATGAAAGCGGAAAAGCTCTTAGATGAAATCTCATTTGCAGATCTGAAATCAATTGCGAAGAAAGCAGGTCTGGAAACAATCCCCAGAGCATATAAGAAAGAAGATCTCAAAAAGTACATTATTGAAAATTCTAATGAAAAACAGAGAGAGGCATGGATCAAAGAACTGAAACATTCGGCCCCGGATCAAAAAGGAAAGGAGAATGAGAAAAACAAAAAGCCAGTCCAGAAAGAAAGTTTCTCCAGGAAGGAGCATATAGTTGATTTACAGAAAGAAAAGATTCATAGAATTGCTGTTGAAGCTGCCTGCGAACTGTTCAATGAACCAATGCCAAAGGGTACAGGCGTGGGTTTTTACGATGGAATGAGTGACAAACTGCTTAAGCAATTGTTCGAAATATTCGTAAAGAAACTGGACGATCCAGATGGGAAATATTTTGAATTAAGAAGTGCAAACTGGCTCGTCTACCGAATCAAGGAGATAGGTGCCATGAGAACAAGGCATACGCTTCCAGGTTCCCAGGAATTAAGGATGATAGGTTTTGATGTTGAAGGATTGCCATATTTGATTGGGGAATTTTCAGACAAAGGAGAGGCTGAAAGCGATTTCAAAAGAGCGATAGAAAATGCAAGAAGAGTGCTCGACAACTATGGGCAGAAATTAATTAGTAAATACAAGAAAGCATGGATGAGGGTATATTTCTTTGTCCCCGGTGAACAATCAGAAAACCTGCTAAAAATAATAAAGGAAGACAAAACAATAGACAATGAAGGAATCCAAAGGGTAAAAAGGGGGTTCTTGAAGACTGGCCATTTCATCAAAATATCAGCATTCAGGGTTAATGGAAACAAGTACGAGGAAATCCATCTTTAATTCAGGAATCATAAATTCCGATTGTTTATGATTCTAAGATGGACCCGCCTTGCCATCTCTATCATTGGCCTTATGAGTAGTTCTGCACTTCCTGCAATGAAAAGGTAAACGCCAGTTACTACATTTGCAGAGGGGAAAATGGTTGCAGGAAGGAATTCAAAACTGCCAATTAGAAACTCAATTCCAACAAGAACATCATTGCCTATTGAAAGATAAGAATACATTCCCATAACTCTTGATGCTTTTCGATCCATTTTTTGAAATTTTCTCATTTTTTTGTCCACATCAGCGCTTGAAATGACAGAGCGAAAATCAAGAAGAAGTTCGTACAAAGATCCGGAAACCAACAGGTTGTAAGAACCATCAAGAAGCGCAGTCTTTCTCACCTCGCTTAAATTTGCAACGTATGAATATCCGCCATTGCCATAGAAACCCCGCTTGATCATGAAAATAAGCTCTATGAACCACTTCCTTTTCGCATATTCCGCATACTGAAATTTCCTGTTGGCATTCATGAGCATTCTGTCCAGATATTCCTGAACCCTCCTGTCATTGTAAAACCTCTCAGACAGAACCACTGGTATAAGGGCCCTTTCCTTTCCCCCAAAGGCATGCTCTTCAGAATAGAATTTAGATGAAAGGATGAGATCAACAAGGGAAGGTTCCAGGCGGAAAGACATAGAAATGTTGGCAACAATTGAAACGGTTGAAATTTTTGAAAGGGCATCCTCCATAACGCTATCCCCGATTTCAACATCTGACGATGGGAAATATGTAAACGCATCTTTCTCCGAAAAATCTCCAAGCATTTTTCTTTCCCTCAATCTGGATACAGCATTTTCAGAATTTTCTCCGGACACATACTCATACGACTCAATGAATTCCTTCCATGTTACGCCTGAGTTATATTCTCCCTCATGCAAAAGTTGTGCCATATAAAGAAATAGTTCCTCATTGCCCTCCATAGCTTTCCATAAATTTTTGCTATTTTACATTATCCCAATTTTCCGCTTTTTCACAACGAATTCTTCACTAAATTTTATTAGTCCAATAGAAATTTGTGAAAATGAAGAAGGGGTTTCTCGTCATTGGAATACTTATAATGTCGATGAATTCTCTTTACCAGTATTCCTGGAATGTCTTTGAACCGCTTCTAAAATCCGGGCTAGGTGCAACTCTTGTACAGGTACA
>JAJZXP010000358.1 GCA_021806345.1 Thermoplasmata archaeon
GGCCTTCTCAAGGCAATACATGAGGAGAATAACATCGTGTATTCACAGATGGTGGAGCAAAGGGATCTGAAGAGATATGAGGAGGTGTCATGATATGGATGCATATGAAAGAGTTCACGAGTATCTTGGAAGACTGGGATTATCCACAATGGACAGCACAATTGATTCCTACCTTGAAAGATCCCATGACAGGCCGGTAATGGAAATACTTGATCATTTGCTGTCTGAAGAGCTGAAGCACAAAGTATCAAAGAAAACAGAAAACATGCTTAACTGGTCCGGATTTCCATACGGAAAGACCATTGAGAATTTCGATTTCTCCTTCCAGCCGTCCATAGATAAAACAGTGATAGATGATCTGATGACATTGGGGTAAATCCACAACACAGAGAATGTTGTATTCCTTGGACCTCCAGGTGTGGGAAAGACCCATCTGTCAATAGCACTTGGAATGAATTCAATCATGTCAGATATGGCTGTGTACTACCACTGAATAGGGATTATGATCTCAAAAGGCTGGAATACAGGATAAAGACATACTCCAGATTCCGCCTTATGATCGTGAATGAGATTGGGTATTTGCCATTGACAAGGGAAGAATCCAATCTCTTCTTCCAGTTTGTATCATCCAGTATGGTTTCAAGGACCAGGAATACAGGGGTACGATCATCTATCTGGTTGCAGGAGGATTGAGGTTACCCCCGGAATGTTGAAGAGATCCGTTTTTATCATAATGAATATGATTTAAATAGGTGAGTGGTAACAAGATCAGAGTGCCCGTATTAAGCGAAAAGAATTTATTATCATTAAATATTTTGTGGAAATTGAACGAACTGAATAAGTTATCCGTCATTGTTATGGCCCATGACAGAAAGCAATATATTAAAAATGCAGTCGACAGCGTTCTAAAACAAACACTGCAGCGAGAATTGTATGAGATTATTATTGTAAAGAGTTTTAAAGACAGTGATATAGATGAATATATTGATCAGAACTGTGAAAGAAATATATACACTGAAGAGAAGCCTGTAAGCTGCAAGATAAAGGAAGGAGCAACATCTGCAACTTATGACATTGTTGCCCTTTTGGATGACGATGATCAATTTTCTGAAAATAAACTTAAGATGATTTATGATAGTTTTTGCAATGATAGTTCCCTAGTGTATTTCCATAATCGATCTAAGATGGTTGATTCTGAGGGAAAATTCCTTAAATTTGGGGGGGCTGCACCCGACTTTAATCTATCATCCATTGCCTTTAGAAAATCAGCAATCAATTTAGACATGATTGGTAAACTGAGCATTGGATTAGACACTTTTATCTACACTGCTTGCCTTGATTCTGGCAAAGCGATGGTGCTAAATGATGACCTTCTCACAATTTACACATTTCACGAGAGCGTTTCTGTTTTCAGAGGAACGTTTGAGGAAGCAATGTCATTTAACTGCAAAACTGCGTTGTCATTTATCAGTTCTTTGGATATTTTCATGAAATATGCGAAACGTGAAGAAGTTAAAAATATATTGATCACTTCGAGAACAAAATTCAATTTAAACTATAGCATTTATGAAACAATCAGAAGTGGGAAAAGGGTTAAGGGAGTAAAATTTTCGAATGTTCTGAAATTTTTATTTACTAAGACCAGGTTATCGCTTCCCTTCAAAACCAGACTTATAAAAGTTGCTGAATACTATTTCCCAAAAGGGATAACTCTATGGGTCGAAAAGAGAAGATTCAAATCGGGCAGCAGACCTACATAAAGTGGGCTAACCAAATATATCTAGCTATTCGTTATTAATCAATCATCCATTTTTTGATGTAATATTTTCCCCACTTTTATGGTGAAAACACAACATATGATTTAAGACGTTAGAAGCATTTATTAAATCTATGAACAATAGAAGAATCTTGGATGATTTGACATTTGTTTCACGTCAGGATAAAAGGGTCTTTACACTTAAGGACCTGTCAATTGTTTCTGGAAAATCAAACAAGTATCTGTCAAAACTACTGTCCACCAAAGGAAATGTAGTGAGGATTGAAAATGGGAAGTACTTTTTAGACAGCGGTCAAGGTGTCGATTTTTATGAAATATCCTCTCAACTTGTTTTTCCGTCCTACATAAGCCTTTTTGCAGCTTTTCAATATTATTCAATTACAGATCAGGTTATTACAACGTACAGCGTTGTGTCCCTTAAAAGGCATAAGAGGATCTTATTGGGAAATAGCGTGATAGAATTCAAATCGATTAACAAAGAGAGATTCTTCGGATACAAAAAAGTTGATGGAATTTTCGTTGCAACGATTGAAAAAGCCATTGTTGATTCCCTTTATTTTAATACTCCATTATTCTCATATGTAAAGGAAGCATTCGATAATGCGCAATCTAAAAGAGATCTCAATAAGAAAACATTAATTGAATATGCGGAAAGAATGAATTCCAAGATAGTAAGATATAAGGTAGAAGCGCTTCTAAAGCGGATTGAAACGTCTGAAAATAAAATAAAGGGTGAAAGAAATTATAGATGAAAAAGAGTTAATAAAGAGTTCAGCTGAATTTAGAGACCTGAGGCAGTTAGAAAAGGATTACCTTCTGACGTTAACCTTATACGAGATATACAATTTTTTTAGTAAAAATTTAATCTTTAAGGGAGGAACTTCCTTGAAGTATTTTTACAACCTGAACAGATTCTCCGAAGATTTGGATTTTTCGTTTATTGGTGAAAATTCCACTGAAGGAAGGAGAATGATTAACAAATTGATTCAAAAAGTCCTGGACCAACTGAATTTGCAGTATAATGTTGTTAAAGTGGTACAGCGAGGGAAAGAGGAAAATGGAGCAGTTGTAGGGCTAAACTATGAGATAAGAATAGAAGGACCGCTGAATAGGAGGTTAAAACATTTTCAAAATATAAAAATAGACATTAGTTTAAGAGATGACTTGCTTAGGGAACCCCAAGTGAAGTACTTTTTGCCTAAATACCAGGATATACCTTCGTTCTTGGTTCCTATAATGGATATGTACGAAATAGGCGTTGAAAAAGTGTCATCTATCCTAGAGAAGGGAAAGATGACAGATATTTATGACCTGTACTTTTTAATCGAGGTAAGAAAATTGCACATAGAAAAAAACCTTTTAATGGAAAAAATGCAGAAACGAAATGAGAAGTTTGATGTTGAAACTCTTTTAAAGAAACTTGATGCAACAACTGATTCGATCAAATGGAAGTCAGAATTAGCTTATCTTGTAAATCCACTGCCTGATTACAATGAAGTCATAAAGAAAATCAAAATGGAATTGAGTTTGCCTTAATTACTCTTCAAGATACTTGGAATGTGCTGCAGATTAAGAATTTCTGACAAATTTTTTAAAAACAGTTTTAGCTGAAAGAATAATGGGTACGGATTTGTTATTAGTGTTGACACTTTAGCCGATAGTCGTTACAGATCTGTCAATGCTGTAGAACATTAATATTCTCTGAGAAGCTAAATACATACCATTTAACAAAAAGGATCCTATTTAGTCAAAATTAAACCAATTTAAATCGATCTATTCATAATTAGAGAATTTCACGACAATCTCGTTGATTTGTTCGGGACTGTTCCATAATTCCTGAGGGTGAGGTAGCTGCATTAGTCATTAAAGAGTTATTTAATAAATTGGATAATAAGAATCATCCCGCATTTAGAGCATTCAGACTCAATTACGGTAAAGGTAGACTATCAGTAAGTGTTTGCAGAAATGGTCATATTATTCTATTTTTGCTTATTATAATAAGCATAATTAGGTAAAAATGCTTATTATAATGGGCAATTATTGATAGGTATTAAGAATTAAGAATAAAATGCCAAAAAGTCTCCTGAAAACAGTTATTGCTGATCAAAGAATGGAAATGAAAAGACCTAAAAAAGTGATAGATAGAGAATTGCTGCAACGAATTCCTACGAAACTAGAAAATAAGGCTCTTATCATAAAAGGACTCAGGAGGGTTGGCAAGAGTACAATGCTTAAACTTTTCGTGCAAAGTAAGTTTAAAGACCGATTCTATTATTTGAATTTTGACGATGAGCGATTG
>JAJZXP010000121.1 GCA_021806345.1 Thermoplasmata archaeon
GCCCGAAGATTATCATGGTTACGAATCCAAAAAACCAGAGAATAAATATGGAATCACGAGTGATCTGTATTATTTGAGCAATGCTGGAGATAAGGGCAATGAGCCCTGCCAATAAATAAAGAAAACTGATTGCAATGAATCTCAATACATACTTAATGTTGATCGAGTCCTGTTTTCTTTCACCATGATTGTGCATAAGATGGTTATGGCTTATGATCCTAAAAAATTACTTTTTATTGTACAGTAAATTCAATTGAACTTGAAATGATTAACACTGAGATTTGAAGATTTTTATCTTTCTCTTTTCATTCTTTCACCTAGGTATCCACTTTTTTCTTGGTTCTTTAATGAGACAACAGGGATATTGATATCTTTAAAGTTAATTTCGATGATACTTATAGTGTCAGGATTTTGCACTGGAGTCCAGTGACCGTTTCTATAAACTCTGAGATCTCCCATAACTTCCACTTGAATTTCCATGATCCTGAATGTTCCAAAATATGAGTCATATTTCGAGTTGCTGGAATGGGTAACTGGGATTGAATTGAATTCACTTAGGGAATTTCCTATCCTTATTGCACCGTCTGAATCCGTCAGAAGATCAATATCATTTGGTGTTACATCAATCCCCTGAAGTGCAAGTGAAATGCTTCCATCAACTGCCCATTTTGCGTCTTTTGGAACCCTGGAGCGAATTAACCTGATCACTTCCATAAAATTATCCGGAATCATTCTTTCTCATTTTGATCATTAATTAGTGGATATAAATTTAGTGGGTCTCTTTAATTTATATCAAGTAGATTATTACTAGGAAGATAGTGTATCAGTTCTGCTGCAAAAGAATAAAAGAAAACTCTCCAGAAACTCAATAATCCTTGAAGTCACTTTACTCTGATCTCAAATTCTTATAGCAATCCTGACAATGACTATAAGTCAGAATATTAATTATTAGTCATAAAATTTACTAATAGTCACAATTAAATACTACCCAGAAATGATCCATTAGGTGTTTTCAAGTGCCCAAGGTTGTCCCTGAATACAAAAAAATAGCCAGAGAAAAAATTCTGTTAGCGTCGCAGGAACTTTTTGCAAACTATGGCTATGGCAAGACTTCAATGGAGGATATAGCAAGAAAGGTTGGGGTAAGCAAGGCTGCGCTGTACCTTTACTTTAGAAGCAAGGAGGAACTTCTCGGTGGACTATATGAGTCGAGTCCGTCCACTTTCGGTGAGATCCTTGCATCTTCATTCAATGGAACAATGACAGAGAAGAATGCGGAGGAATTCTTTGAAAAAATGGCGGATCAATACGCGGCATATCCAAGTTTTAGTTTTGAAATATTTTCTGAGGCAGCCCATAATTCCGCAATCAAAGATGCCGTATTCAGAAAATATGAAGGGTATACAGAAATCATTTCGGAATTCCTTGAGAGAAAAAGTGACGGTAGAATTGTGGATGTATTCGATAAAAAAATGATGAGTTTCGCATTGATCGGGATCTGGAACGGAATGGAAACGTTGTTGGTTGCGGGGCTTTCAGGGGAAGAAGTGAAAAGAGCATGGATTACAGTTTGGTCTGCAATCATCTCATATGTTGGAAGGCGAATGAATGATGAATCTGCCTGAGGATTCAGCCCATTCTTCAGGAATGATGCGATCCGTCAGGAATACGGTGGTCAAGATAACTCATTTCCTGAAAATGCAGGACGATGTTTCTTCTGCCCTCATGGTCGGATCCCAAGCAAGGAAAATAAAACCAGCAGATGAATGGTCAGATATTGACATCGTTATCATCACGACAAACCCGGATCGGTATCTAATGGATTCTTCGTGGTTAGAACACTTTGGTATTCGACCCAAAATTTCATTCGTTGAGGAAACTGCAAATGGCGGTGTCCTTGAGAAGAGGGTTCTTTTCAATAACGGAGTTGCGGTAGATTTTACCATACTGCCTCATAATCTGATTATAGAGAATATAAATACAGATCAAACCCAGGGAGAGTTGACTAAGGTACTCCAGCGTGGGGTGATCTTAATCAAGGACGAGAACAAATTGGTCTCCTCTTTCATGGAGGCACTTTTGTCGACTAGCAATAATAACGGTGAATTAAAATTGCCCAGCATATTTGAGTCGGAATTCAGCAACTCTGTAAATGACTTCTTTTTTCATGTTGTTTGGACACATCGAAAACTTTTGAGGGGAGAACTCTGGTCTGCGACGAATTGTTTAGATTGCTATATGAAATCACTCTTGCTTCAAATGACAGAATGGTATTCGAAAGCGAAGAACTCCGAAGATTACGACACATGGCACAGCGGAAGATTCATCGAACAATGGGCGGATAAATCTATCCTCAAAGACTTTCACGGTATATTTGCTCACTATGACTACCACGATATTGAATCTGCTCTTCGCTCCACCGTTAAACTATATTCCCGGATGGCAAAATATGTGGCAAACCACTATGGATTTAATTATCCAACTGATGTTGATCAGTTTGCATGGAAACAAACGAAAATTGAGGGCAAGAAAGATTAGAAGCAAATTAGTAGATCGCATATGGCGGATGGGATAGATCATAGTGTCAACCAACATATTCTCCTTCGCGTCAGGTAGGAGGTTCCTGGTTCATAGAGTGATAACTCGTAGACCTCCTTTTGAGAGCGCCCGCTTTGTTAAGCTTTTCAAAGGGAACAACTCCTTAAAAGAAATGGCCGAGTTGCAGATGGATTTCCTGACGGATGGAATGCGGAACAAAAAAGAACTCAAGATAGTACTTCAGATTCAAACATCACACAAAACTAGAGGTCCGGAACGACATTATTGCCAACTTTTCTGTGACCCTGTCTCACTTAAATATACATGATGATAATTCTATACATATTCGTGGGCAAGCCCGTAGTTCTTGCAAACATTACTTTCTTGCTTGAATTCAGAAAATTACTGCAGTCTTACAAGAAAACTCGATGGAACATCTGGTACAAACGCCCGAGATTCTTCAAGAAATTACACTGAGCCAGAATCAAGACTCACTATGAAATGATCACCTCCCTGTCCGAATGAGATTGAGTCCTGTTAGTATCACTATTTTCCCGTGCTCATTCCTTATCGCTTTGGAAGGTTTGACACAACTCAGGTTTTATTACTTATTGGATAGAAAGCTAGAAAAATTGTTGGTCTCGTTGTGGAACGCGGCCATCTATACGCTCTGCAACTAGAGTTTGAAGGGAGAACCATAAAGTCATTGGGTTCCATTATCCTTGATTCAAGTGTTTCATCCTTGAATTCTACCTTAAGCTTGCCCTGCAAAACAACTATTAGGTCTACTGACTTTTGCGTGAACCACTCGGTGTCTATTTTTTCTCCCTTCTTTTGTACCCATACCACCTCAATCCCTTCGCCGGTGAATAGGCGACCCACTTCTCCTGTATCAGATTCTCTGATATTCAGTGCCTCTCTGTTAGGTATTCTGAAAAACATCGGTTCTTTAGAAGACGACCCTGGGATATTTGTCTTATTCGCCCTCAAAGTAGGACGATTTCTCTTTGTATTCCCAGTAGCTCCTGATTTCATATTCATGGAGGGACACCAATGTCTCTACAAATAACTCCTCAGTTATTAATTTTTGTAGTTTACCATTTTGTCTGATTTTGATATTCCCGATCTCTCTCCCAATCAATCCTTGCCTTTATAGGTATGATTGTTGAAATGAATGTGTGGATGAAGACAATCACGCTAGAAATGTATCAGCACCCCCTATTGTAGGTCAGAGGTGTAAAGATAACACAGAAAATGACTTTGAAAAGGATCTGATCGCCCGATAACGAGAATAGTAAGCCCATATCCTCTGGTCAAAACACAAAAATGAACTTTAGTAAAAAATCCAGAAATATGCCACAAATTTCATACAGGCGAACTTCGCAAAATGGACCGGAAGGGAATTGATTAAAGTTTCAATGGATTACTTTCGAGGTTGTTATTGACTTGATGTTACTTCATATCGAATAAAGTCCAGACCCAGAATGGAATGTATTGTATTAAAATTCCATTTATTGTT
>JAJZXP010000399.1 GCA_021806345.1 Thermoplasmata archaeon
AAATCTTCTTGCCTGTACTTCATCAGCACCTTTGAGTGCCTTCACGAGATAGTCATACTGACCCTTTTTTTCCATGCATACAGAACGGTTACAATGTCTTAATCTTTGCTATGTTATTTCTACGCAGGCCCTAAGTTAGCAACATTCTCGAAAACTATATCTAAAAGACTCATACGAAAATGGCCATGTTCCTAACCTCTTGGTGTAAAAAAGGGAATTCAATTGGTCTTTCCATCCTGAAAATACTGCATTCCAATTCTTTAGAGATTCGTATCCAGAACCGTGGAATTCAAAGTCCTTCTCATGGAATTTCACCAGAATTATGTGCTCTGCATCTCTCTTTGTCAAGTGGTAATCATCTGCGTAGGTATCATTTGCAACCACATAAGCAAACGGATCGTCTCTGAGTTTCTGTAAGAGAGGTTCATCGGCCTTTTCACCCTTGATGGAGGTTTCGATGACGCCAGAATTCCTGAACTCGGCAACTATTTCCTTATTTCTGACGGGTCCATCCCTCATTATGCGCTTGACAACAAGCCCATTTATATAGATCTTCATCGTTCCTAAATTTTCATTCAACAGCCTCTGATAGCAACTTTTGAGCACTTCCATATCAGGGGTATACAGCGATTCGCGTACTTCACCCTTATACAGTCCCTTGAAAGCTATGTTGGCTCCATCAATGTATATTCTGGCTTGGCTGAATTGAAACTGGCAATTGGAGAAATCATAGTGACCTAGAGTTCGACCTTGCGAGCTTTCCAAGAACTCGATCAAGTCATACATGTTTTCTATAATATCAAAACCGTCGTACTGCTCCTCTGGAGACCAATATTTGTGGAGATATGACATCTCATCAAGGTCTATAAAACATGGAGCGATCTTCGGAACTCCTCGCTTCCAAGCAAGGGTAGCAATTACACCTGCTACTAGACTCTGGGACAAATCATCAAATTTGAATTTTCTCTTTATATCAAGGAGAATCCTCACCGCTTCAAGCGACTGCATATCAGGTGCTTTATACTTCTCGGCATCGTCTAAGTCACTTGCATCGTGAAACCCAGCCTCCTTGGCTATACAGAGTTCCCTATAGTAACGGAAATCGCTTTTCTGAGCCATTTCCTTACACGAAAGATAACGATCGTACCCCATACTGATGTGACCTTCAAAGAAATTGTATGCATCTTCTATCTGACTCGCAGTCCGGTAGCCCATTTCACTCAGTCTAGTATATATCCTGCCAATGTCATCGGACCAGAAATTATCATCTGACAATTTTTTGAGTCTCCCTATAGCGAAAAAAACACCGTTGTTAATACTCTCTTCTATCGTATCCAAATCATAAAAACCCATCGAGTCAGTAAAATAAACGTTGCCATCTAATGTTACGCAAAAGAAATAGTTTGATTTCGAGTGAATTTCAACTCCTTTTTCCAGAAAGTATGGGTCATCCGAACTCACTTTGAATATCTCACTAATATTGTTTTTGCGCACTAGCGATAGAAAACTGTCATGAAACAATTGTATAACTGAGCAAGCATTTATGAAGAAGCCATTTGGAATAACATCATAATAATTCGTGATTACGCATGACTTATTGGATTTATATTATTATTGGTCACGACGATAACCATATTCACAGTCAGAAAGGGACTTATTATCAAGCAGAGTCTCGCCAGTCATTCAGTTGTTTAGTACAGTCAGACTGTATTTTTCGTCGTTAATTGGAAGATTTACGCTATAGGCTGATCGGCAGGACTCACTTTACAGCAAAACGAAAACTTTCCGAATTTAGGATAGTCGAAACTGTGAAGCGAAGTGTTTTATTCACCGAGTAACAACCTCTCTTTAAGATACTCAAGGAATTCAACGGCTTTCTTGTAACTATCGTAAAATTCAACTTTCGTTTTAGGTAAACTCATTTGAAAGAAATCTCCATGAACTAATAGATTTCTGGTGCGACCTATCATAAGAAAAGATTCGATCGACTCTTTGAGAGAAGAATTATTTTTGACATCGGTCTTTGCTTGATTTGCAAAGTCTGTTCCGAAATATGAAAAGAACTTGTTAGCGTTCGTTCCCTCATCCCAATCGAAATATGTGAAGTACTGTTTCCGCATTGAGGCACGCATGAAAGACTCAACTAATTGATTGTTAGAGGCTTTTCTGGCAAATTCTCCCAACAACTGCCCTATTTTAGATTCGAAGAAATTGGCAGCTATAATAACTAAGAATCTGGAGAAGTAATCATCATTCCAGATATATAATGAGTAATCTTTGGTATCCAGGATAAGCTTTGAAAGGTGCTCACTTGATTCATAGAACTCATCAACTTGCGTCATTTCAGAGCACTAATCAACCAGTAGGATTTCTCTGGCTCGCTTTATTCTCAATCCCACATTGAATTTGCTTGTAGTCTGGGACTCCGTTGCGCTCATAAACTCCTCATCATTCCTTAAGACATTTAGCCTTTCTGAGTCAGTAGTAAGAACATCTAAAGTATTGTGTTCAAAGGCATTCTTGCACAGTACTACAAACACAGAATCATAGATGGACGCGCTAATTCTACCAGTGGAAAGCTTAAACGCACCCTCTGGTAAAATACTACAAGTCTCGAGGAACTTGTCTAATAAGGCCCTTGAATAGTCCACCGCAGTACGTTCAAACGATTTAGACCTCTTGGAATAATCATTAAGGAATTTTATCATTGGAGGTTTATACGTCTCTGCCTCGGAAAGCATTGCAAAGCCTCTTAACAAGATTTCAATGTCACGCATTCTTACGTCGGGTTCTGGAGTGGTAAGCCTGCGCCATCTTGGATCCAAGTTCATCCTTGTGAGCATTTCATAAAATGACGAATAATAAAGGCTGCTCCTGATTTCCTGCGGGGTTAAATTAATGCCGCCGGTATTTAAACGAAAGAAAATCTCATAAATTGAGGAGTCATCTCTCGGATCAAGCTGCTTTATGAAAATGCATCTAATGGTCTTCAGATTTAGTTCACTTTTCTCTGGCATGCTTTCATAAGTTATTCCTTCAAGTCTGTTTTCGCTACCAGTGTATCCGGATTTAAGTTTGAGCGAGAAGTCGGAAAAATACGAATCGTCACTTATCAGATCTTCAGAAACATTACCCGTTTCATCTATGATTCTCCTGATTTCAGGTCTCTTATCTGCTTTAGGGAACCTTCCTTTAATGAAGTAGTAAAGTGTCATTAGCCTCTGCTGGCCGTCAATTACTAAAAACTCATTTTTCCCTTTCTCATAGAAGAAAAGTTGTGGAATCGGAATTCCCATCAGTATGGACTCTATGAGTCTAGAAGATCTCTTAATATCCCACACAAAATTTCTTTGAAATCCTGGGATTTTTACCACCCCAGAATCAAGAAAATCATATAATGTGCGAATGTTAAAGTCGTTGGGCGAAGAAGTAATATTGTACACAATTGGATATTCTAGATCCCCCTCTTCCTCCCTCGCGTAAAGTTCTTCTGCTTCAGTGGATTCCATCAAGAGTCACAATGTTAGTCCGTATTTAAATTTTGGGTGCTGTATTTATAAAACCCATAAGTAGAAAACCTGTCACGCATAATAAGATAACAACCGATGGTTTCACTACTTTATTGTGATAGCTTAATTTTAAGGCATAGTATTACGTTGTAAATTGCATGAATGACAACAATGGCCCCATCGCAACAACTAGTGTTTAATTGACTAAGGTCCCAATAGTATTTCTCAGTTGTGATCCCTTAACCTCTCTTTTCTTCCATATGAACGGTTTTGCTTTACCGTTATGTTCATTTACAAACGCCATTATAGCTTCTGAAAGTGCATCAGTGCTTCTGAAACTTGCCCCTTTAAGTGTTTCCCTTGAAAGCATGGAGAAGAATATCTCCACCATGTTTAACCAGCTTGCCGAAGTTGGTGTGTAATGAAATTTAACATTGGGATGTTCTGACAACCACTCATCGCATCTTTTGTGTGTGCAGTAGTTATCCAGGATCACATGTATCTCCTTGACCTCCTGATTCTTCGCATTCTTTTCAGGCATATCG
>JAJZXP010000437.1 GCA_021806345.1 Thermoplasmata archaeon
CACACTCTCCAACAGGATGTATGATTCTTTCCAGTACCTTAAAGTTGTGGATGTTGAATGCGATGGATTTGGCGATAGGTTCCTACAAAATGTTAGAGACTTTTATAAGGAATCTTTAGAAAGCGATCAACTGAGGAGATTATTAAGTGTCTTGGTGGCCCCTCAGCATCAACTTAATTACAATATTCAATTGGATACCGTTAACTTCCCTTCTCTCGTAATTAATGATCCATCTCATTTAGATGTTACAGTGAAAGCGTTTTACAATCCATTCGAGAATCTTGATGCCACTTTTATGTTTAGATCAGATGAAAAATTCCCTATGAATTCTATAAAATGGGCCCTATCTTGGCATATGAAACTGATACAGTCTCTTTCTGCCTTGACGTCGTTAAAGAATAATTATTATTATGAACTGGAGCACAGTAAACCTTTATCAGAAACATTATCAGAAATTGAAAATAAAATGTTAAGAGATCTTGATGACTTTTACGATCTAGAAATCAGAGAGTGGGCTTATTCCTACAGAATGGAATTCGAAAAGGCAAAACAATTACTAGGGATAAATCTCGATTTTCAAAATCTCAAGGAAAAAACAACCACCTTACGAACCATTGTGCAATCGCACGCACAAACTAAATTAATAGAAGAGGACTCCAGAATCAACAAAAGAATCTCCAGACTCACAATAGTAGTGGGCATTCTAACAGCCACCCTCATTGCGTTAGAGATATATCACGTCTTCTTTTGAACCCAGATCTATTTTCTACGGATCTGCTTGTCCACCTGCTCCCCCCATCATTTTATCACCTCCTTCATATTTCTCAAGAAACATTTTTAAATGTTCCCTTGAAAGCTACAGCCTTACGGAGTTCTTCTTTCTTATGGCTATCTTTCTTACACCTCCTCTAACCAGCTCGTTGCAAATTAGAGAAAGAGAGATAGATAGATAGATCAAAGTTATATAAAAATGCTATCACGTAAGTTTATATATAAAATTTCAAGAGGCAATTCCTGCCACTCTTAGAAGGAAAAAATTTGGTGCCTTGCCCTCTTTGACAAATTTTCCAAGAACGCCGTCATAGACGATCACAACATCCTGAAGCAGCAAATTTGCACCTTTAGGTATTTGTAATGGTACCTGTAACCTAAAAGGTGTTGCTGTGCTGAGCATCTTGTTTGAGAAACTTACGTTGTGGAAATAAAGTTTAGACCCGTCTTGGATATCAAAGAAAGGCCTAACATTGCCGTAATACAAAACTGCGCCATTTCCGAATGTATTAATCAGCTTATTTTCCTGAGCAAATTTCTGCATTTCTTTCTCCTTTCTTTCGTTGAACTTTTTCCTTACAAATTCATAAAGCCTAGAGAAACTCTCAGCAATTACTGCTGTTTTATAAGCCAAATTAATTATCTCTATTATCTCATTGATGAATGCATTATCAACGTCTTGGCGACCAACTGAAAATCTATAGTCATAATCGTTTAGATAGCTCTCTACACAGAATTTAGCTTCAGGTGATTCTGAATCCACCAAAACCATATTTCAGTTATAATGCGTTTTGATAAAAGGTTTACTGAATCCAAGTTCAGAGTATTCACTTAAAACTTTAATCAAATCCCGACCGGTCCATTTAAACTAATTATCAAATAACGGTTATAACTACGCTCATTATGTCCTCATGATCGTGTGGCCGGAGTGGGTAAGGATCAGGCAAAGCTTGGAATAAAGTCAGTTCTAGAAGAGTTGAAGAAAAACAATGAGACGGGAAGGGTAAAGTATCTCAGGAAAGGAAAGCTCATCCTGATGTGCTATTCAAAAAGCCATAACCTGACAAATCTTCAGACGAGAATGCAGAGCCAGACCATTGATATCCTGAATGAGCTTGGAGTATCCGTAAACAGGATATCGACTGCCGGAGAGAGAGGAACATTCTACGTAGAGACAAATATGTCATTATAGGTGCATCCCCAGCCTAGGAATATTCACCATCAACTCGATGGTTGCATCAGATTACGTGCTTATACCGCTACATACAGAACTCTTAGCTTTGGATGGTTTGAGGCAACTCATGACAGCCAAAAACCCATGAATTCGAGGTTATAAAGAAACTTGAAACTGCTTGTCGTGGTTATTGCAACGTTCAATTCAAGGACACGGTCGTCCTAAGAAGTTTTCGATGATTTTAAAAAACACTACTCAAAGAAACTGCTTAAAACCGTCATACCCAGAAATGTGATCATAACGAACTCCACCATGGCCTATTCTCCAGTTGTAAGATTTCGGAAAAGTGGGCTGGATTCAAAGTCATATACTGCGCTTGCAAAAGAAATTGAAAAAATAGTCGAGGTGAAATGATGTCGGATATCAAGAAAAGAGGATTGGACAGTTTAATATCACAGAACTCGCACTCCAGTGGAGAAATGAGCGAAGCACCAGAGATGTACACTAAGACTGTAGGTTCTAAAGTCACTAAAAAACAGTGCTGAAAGTGTAGAAGATTCTCAAAATACTTCGAGAATGAGGAGCTCGTGAAGAAATAGCGCAATAACCTTAACCAGATATCTGAGGAGAAGAGCAAAGACATGGAAAGTGTGGAAACAGCAACCGGAAAACGGTTAACAAAGTAATAGTTAACCAGCAACCATGAATTTATAGTCTCATGCCGCATGGTTCTTCAGGTGTTTTTATGGAAGAATTGGAGTTCTTGAAGTCATTGGGTTTTGTAAAAATTGGTGAGTGGAATATTAGTGCCAAGAATAACGATAGCATAGTACCGAGTATAAATGAAAACTATGCGAAAAAACGAGTCATTTACGCTTTTGTAGTTGCAAAATCAGTAAAATACATAGGAATAGTTAAGTCAGAAAAACGGACTCTCGAGGACAGATTGAACGAATACAGAACACCAAACACGAATGGCAAAGGTTCTACAAACAGAGAGATTGGAAATAAAGTAATCGATACGTTAAAGACGAAATCCGTTGAGATCTACGCACTTGACCCCAATACAAACCTCCCAGAAGCGGCCTTGTATAATGGACTTCAAATAGATTTGGTATCGGGTCTTGAAAGTTCTCTTATCAGCAAGTTCAACTTAAAGGAAAACGGATGGAATAAATCGTCTTGAACCCCTTGCCACTAAACTTGTAATTTTACTAACGCCACCAAACACCGGATTTTATAACGTATACATGCCTAAATTCTATGACTTAAATGGCACTCGCTTTCGCCTATGTTAGGGCAAGCACCATAGTAGAGGTCAGGCAGGACTCAAACGAGAGGTAGAAAGAGGAAATCAGGCGGATTAGAGATGTTTGAAGACAAGGCGAAGTCAGGCAAGAACACGTTGAGACCAGAATGGTATAGTATTCGTAAGCGTCAAGAGCTCATTGCAGCCGGATCGCATCGTATTTCCTGAACACAGTTCGGACGAGAACAGGGAGATATTGAAGATGAAGGCTGAACGAGTGAAACGATGATTCCGTAAGAGCTGCCCTGAAGCAGGCCTATGTGGGAAGTGGAGGGCGAAACACGAAGAACCTTGGAGACCGGATCTGTTGATACTGGCAGCCCTGATCAAGAACCAGGATACGAACTGGGCATATTCCGAAGCAACCGCCTCTGGCAATATGCCTTCTGAGAGGAGTGAGCAAGTCAACATTCTTCCAGAGCGTAAACTACCCCCTGAATTTAGGTCTCATTACTCTGATAAAGAAGAGGTTAGGCAAATATTATACAATGGAAGCACAAATATTATTATCCAATGCGTCTATAGTATCTGGAGAGCTTAGAAAAAGGTTATAGGCTCAGATATTTGTCAAAGTTGGCCCTTCATTGGTGGTTAAATGATTAGAAAAAGTGGAAAAAAAGAGGAAAAGGATGAGTTGGCGCAATATACCTTTGAGGAAGAGAAGCAACTCAACATACCACAGACAGGGCTAGTTTCAGATGAGACAGGTCCACTTAACGGAAAGAAGACACATATGTTTGATCCACACTTAGACCCTGAACTGCAATGGACGAACAAGACTG
>JAJZXP010000227.1 GCA_021806345.1 Thermoplasmata archaeon
ACTACTCCACAAACCAATGCATTTTTTATCTTTTTTAATAGGTCAAGATAGTATTCCAGCTGAGCGTAAACACAAACCCGTTTATATAACCACGATTCTAGCATTCTCACAATTCTTTTTTTTATTCTGTCAAGAGCTGAGTTGTACCCTAGATTTTCAGAGTCATTGGTAAAGACTGAACCCTGACTTATCAGAACAGTCTTCCGTTTTAAGATTTTCGATGAAATGTATGGAAGAAAGAAGCCAGTGAAATTTGACAGATTTCTTCTTCCAAATACGGTCGGACCAAAATTGAAGATTACGTAATCGAATTTTTTACCCTTTATGGCCTTAATTATTCCATACATCGAAAGTGTTCTTTCTGGATTATAGCAAGGAACCAGGTTTATCTTTTGGGGCATTTTAATTTCCCCATGATTTTCATTTCCAAATGGGCATATGATGTCTATCTGCTCAAGATATGGCACTTGAGATAAAAGCAATGCAAAGCTTGTCCCCCATTGGTCATACACTTTTCCATGGCCTATTAAATTGGCAACAAATGCTATGTTTATATTTCCAACGTTATGATTGAATTCATCATTTACATTATTCAACATTGTTACTCACCAGAAGCGAAAATATTTTTCGTAATGCATAGTGTTTAAAAGGTATACTTTCCATTATAAATGTCGCAATTTCATTAGATAAGGGCTTCGTAATTCTTATCATGGCGTAGTACAATACTGAGCCCACTAATATAGGAACCAAAACGGAACTCAATGTACCGTGCAGGAAAGGAAGGAGTAAAGTTATTGCAAAATACATCACAATAGCAGATATCCATATTTTCACTTCCGAAAGTATTCTGAATCTTGCAATTTTAAGTTTAAATGCTGCGAACGTTACTATGATGAAACTTACCGGATAAACTGAAGAATTTGCTATAGCTGCTCCTACTATTCCCAGAGATGGTATCAGAAGAAAAGATAGTAGAATGTTTGAGACTAATGCACATAGGGTAGAGACCATAAAAACTTTAGTAAAGCGAACTGAAGATACTGCGCTGTTTATCACTATACGAGGTATGAAAATTGAAGAAACTAATAGTATGATGGTGAGAGGTAAGCTTGCACTGATGTAGGAATCGCCCACTATCAGTATAAGGAAAGGTTTGGCAATTGCAGCCAGACCAATTGCAGCTGGAATGTAAATAAATGATATCAACACAACCATGAATCCAACATACTTTCTTAGGGATGTAAGATCCATCTTAGAATAAAAGGCTGAAAACTTAGGAAGAAGCATTGTGCTGAATGGGGAAGCCAGTACTGAAACAGCACCGGCTGCTGTCAGTGCATAAATGTAAATACCAAGATTAGAAAGATCGGTTAGGTAAGCGAGAATAAACCTGTCGACAAATGTTGAACTCAGAGAGACGAGGGATGAAATAAAGAGTGGAAACGAATAAATAAATATACTACTTATTGAATTATCTTGTTTCACGTATTCATTGGATATTTTTCTTGTTAATTGATACAGAAAAATTATTGATAATACCGCTGCAATTGCAGACCCAATGATCCACCCATAAATTACGGAATAAATTGTTTGTTTGTAAAGCAAAAAGAGAATAGGGGAGCCGTAAATACAAGCAAACCCTATAATCGTAAGAATGGAACTACGTACAAATTTCTGGGCTCCACTGATCACTGAAGGTATCAACATGAAATAAAGCTCAAGTGATGCGTAGACCCCTAGAAGTTTTACTATCGGTTCGAAAATAATTGAATGAAAGAATATAATTGAAATCGGTCCTGAAAAGATCCATCCGGAAGCAAAAATGATTATAGAGAGGATAACTATCAATAAAAGTGATATCCTTATAATATATCTTGCACCTGAAAAATCGGATTTTCCAATGTAATACGATATATAATGTTGAAAGCCGTAATCTATACCTAGGGAAAATATTACTGTCAAGAAAGAAACTATAGCTCCAGAGAGGGCTATGATTCCGATAGATTCCACAGGCAAAAATCTTGCAATAAGTATATAGAAAAGCGACCCACCCAACAGAAAAGAGAAATTACCAGCATAAATGTATAAAGAAGATCTTACATTATTGTCTGGATTTAAAGTAACCAATGGGCTGTGATTATTTTGATGTTAATTAATATTTTCTGAAGAACCCATTGTTCTCGGTAACCTCAGTGCCGTCAAGGACTGGGGCTATGCAAGGGATTACGTGGAGGGTATGTGGAGGATGCTCCAGAGAGATTATCCCGATGATTATGTTCTTGGAACCGGAGAATCACATACAGTAAGGGAATTTGCAGAGGCTGTCTTCAGTGTAATAGGGGAAAAGGTGGAATGGAGGGGCAGTGGTGTTAATGAAGTTGGATTATCAGCAGATGGTTCCACGGTTGTGAAGGTTAGCAGGGAGTTTTTCAGACCGCTGGAATCTGATAACTATAGAGCAGATTATTCCAAGGCCAGAAAGAAACTCGGATGGGAACCAAAGACCGGATTCAGGGATCTTGTGAAGATAATGGTTCATAGCGATATGAGAATAGTGGAAGGGCAATAAAGGAATTTCATTAATTAACTTCATAACTAAACCCCTGCTTACAACCAAACCGGATATTTATATCCAAACTTAGGAAAAAATTGCGACAGAAAATCGTGCAACATTGGAAGAAACGGAGACCAATTTTTTCAAATTATTGTTTTTTCTATTTGTCACCTCTATTTCATTTTGTATGATCCTAATGAAATTTTTCACAACCCTCTCACTTTTACTTCCTGTATTTGCAGTATCTGCAAATTCGTTTCGGGCATTTTTCATCAATTTTGCCATGATTTTGCTTCCATATACCACATACACTATTACCATCATGCAAGTGGACATTATGGGCATTTAATGCAATTCAGATGCAAAAATAATGCAACGATAATGCAGGAATAATGCAATGCATTTTTGATAAAATGCAATATTGATGCAGGGAAACCTCCCATTTAAGATCAAAACGATTAAATTCTTTTTTCCATTGCATATATAATGACCAGAACCCTGAAGAAGGGCAAGGGAAAGGTGTGCCAAGGAATCGGTATATCCTGCGGGTGAAAGTCCTGCATAGTAATTGCGTGCGCGACTATGAGCTTGAACCACGAACTGTGGAGCAATCCGCAGTATCGAAACTGGTTGACAAAATCCGAAAGGAGAGCGAGTATGCAGGTTGCAACAACAGTGAAACCAAAAGAGCGTCGAGATGTTCTGCACTCCCGGGCAGGAGTGTTGAGAGGGGGCAGAGCCTGTCTTTCCTTGGCGAATGCTGTAATGGAACGGTGATATAACACGAATAATCTGTATGGAGAACATATACGAAGGGATAGGCAGCCCATAGCTGATGCCCTATTCATGCAGAGGAAAGCCGTTTCACTCCTCCGGCGTCTTCGGTGCGACATGCATATATGGATATAGTGCAGCCTGTAACCTCACAAGACCAGTTAGAGATGAGACTAACCTATGAAAGAACCTAGAATCATAGTAGCAAATCGGACGCATTGGTTGAGTAATCACCGGTGTGAAAGCTCCGAGGATAAAGCATCTGCCAGCGCAAGCTGGGGCTGTACAGAGATGCGAGCAAGTAACCAGGCCGTAGTAATAATGAACAAATTCTGCAGCGCCGAAATTTGCACCACAAGAATACAGTTCAAGTGGATTGGTGAGTGTGATGAGTCAGTTGTATCTTGGCGAAATCAACATTTCCAGACAAGATGGGTGTATGCATCTGGAAAACACTCCGGCGTAAAGGAAACAGCATGGTTACAAGGTCTTGTGAGTAAAGCAGGGAAGGACCTTGGACATAGAAGGTTGATGGGGGAATGCATAATGCCAACCTCATTGATCGTTCAAGGCCTGGCGGATGTGGTAGTAGTAACAGTGAAACCTCTGATAATAAGGAGGAAGAGCGAAGGACCACTGGGCACTGGCTGTCTTTGAGACAACGGAGGAAC
>JAJZXP010000045.1 GCA_021806345.1 Thermoplasmata archaeon
TCAATAAAGCTTTCAACAATAAGGGATACGAAATAAACAAACGAAAAAGCCTCTATCCTGTCGATATTCTTCAGCATGACAGGGCAACCAGATATACAGCTTTGAGTTGCTCATGACCTCCCTGTTAATCTTATATTGGTGCCTCTTCTTCACAATGGGCGGGTATTTGTACCTTGAAGTATGTTTTCTCAATGATCGAAAATGAGTAAATTTCACCAGGTGTTAGTATCCCTGCATATTCTCTCGAGTTCAATTCATATAAACTTGTTTGGGATGCTCTGAAGTATTATGAACTCCAGAATTTCTGACCGAGGGGATATAGTAAACTATATGGTAAAGCAGATACGGTGCTACTGGATATGATAGCATGTCTTGAAAAATTGAAAATGACCATAAGACGAAAGAAACCTCCTCTGCCATCAACAATATGAAAATGATAAGGCAAAGAAGAATAAAACAAATTAATTAAACACTTAGCAGAAAAGGGACCGTCATCATTAATTGTTGGGTCTGTATTTTGCCTCCTACCTTTGCCGGTGTCCTTTCGGCTTAGCATTTCCAGGTTAACTGATCCTATGGAACCCGTAATCCCTATCAATAGGTTCTTGCAGGGTAATTGAACATGAAGATTAGCATTCTTTGATGTGTTCATTTTATTTCACCCAACTCTCTTAATCAATTCTCATCTTTCCAATCTCCTTGGCTTTCCATGTGAAATACAATGTAACTAAAGTCAATGCTGCAATAAAGTAAAAGGCAGAGTCAATTGAAACGAACTCTATTATTGAACCTATTATCAAACTTGAAATCACTGCTGGAAAGAGAGCTAAGGAGCTATGAGCACCTCTTACTTGAAGCATATGGTCTTTTGTTACACTTTTGAAGAAAATGTTATTAAATGTAACACCGTGTATTTGATTTAAAACCGTTATAACGAAACCATCTACAATTATGAAAATATAGGAAGGACTGAATGGTATAAAGAGTATTAATGGAATGTAAAAAAATACTGCAATACCCATTATGGTTCTGGGATTTCCTTTTATTCTGCCCGACAAACTGGCACCAACAACCCCGCCTACCATGGCTCCTACCAAAATGCCTGTTAGTATAAATGGAGAACTGCCGTATCTGTATTTTACAAGAGACTCTATTAGGATTAGGAATCCCCCAACTGCTAGGCTCGTAGAGAGTGCTTGTAGCATCAGATATCGGAGTACATTATTTTTCCATATGTATGAAAATCCTTCTTTGAAGTTATGTGGCTGATCTTCAATAAAACCATCTGATTTTGGTTTAATAAAACTCCTAATAACGGTTGCAATAGCGAACCCCATAATTAGGATAGGAAATGCCAAATCAATTCCAATTGCAATAAAGGTACCTGCCAGTATATAGCTTATTAAGTTTATGATCGTGCTGAGAGTTGTGCTTAAGGAAAAACCTCTCTGATACTGATTCTCATCTAAAAATTCCTTGTCCCAATATCCACCTATTTGAGAGGATACATCCTCTGTCCATGATGTTATAAAAAAGCCGATGAATATGGACACAAGTTCGTAAAATTCATTTCCTGTTAAAAATACGAGGAAAATAAAGAGAAGTACCAATGCTCGTATACCTGTTACTCCCACTTCCAACGCTTTCTTGCTCTTAACCTTGGTAAGGTAATGTCCCACAAGAAAACTAAAAGCAAGAGGTACATTGGAAATAGAAAGTTCAACTCCTGCAAGAAATGGAGAATTTGTTAGAGTGAGTACAATCCATGGAAACAGCACTAGCATCATGGAACTGGAAATATTGTTGATTTTTTCTCCTGCAATAGATAGCTTGAAATTCCTTGAATATTTAGTTTTCACTTGCATCAACTATAAATATAATTCCTGTTTAAATTTACGGAATAAGGGCAATACAGTTCCTCTTTATTACCACTGAACTGACCTCTTAGCCAATACTCAAGCTTTTCCTTATCTATTTTTATTTTTCCATCTTCAGATAAATGTCCAACGGTGTTTATTTTATCATAAAGTGCTACGGTGCATTTGCTCACATCTCCTGTTGCCCTGATAACCCAAGAATTAAATGACGCGGCATAACAGACTGGTGTTTCTGCGGATTCGTGTCCATATAGACTAAGCCCAAGACTCCGAGTATATTCCTGCGTAGATTTTATGAGATCGTGTTTTTCCTCTTCATTATCTAAAATGGGAAGTGTATCATCATTAGCACTTCCTAATCTTTCTAGACCTCTTATAAAAATAGAAAATCTATTATCATTCTCAAAATCTAAAGAGATCCTATTGATTAGGGACCTCAAACTTTTCTCATTATCCTTATTCACGTGAAGTCTTATAACAATATGAGCATTCAATTCGCTTTCATGAAAATCTATTAAATTTTTGTATATAATATCAAATGTAGATGTATCCCTTCTTGTTACTCTAAAACGATTGTGCAAGTCCGAATCTCCATCGAAAGAAATTTGATACTTAGCTATTCCCATGTCTATAAGTTGCATTTGTCTTTGTTTTGTTAATAGAGATGCATTTGTGGTCATACCTGAACTCAGTTCAAAATTAAATTCCCTAGATTTTTTTCTTGCAAAATTCATCACTTCCTGTATTATGTCAAATGCTAACAATGGCCCTCCTCCGAACCAGTCTAATCGTAGATTTTTTAAATTTTGACTTCTTTGATCTATAAGATTTTTGACTCCCCAAACAACATTTTCCCACATTTTGCCAATTTCAAAATGCTCGTAACAGTACTTACACCTAAAATTACATTCCTCTGTGGGTAAAATAATTAATTTAAGAGATTCGTTTATACCTGACATTCCTGACCACTAACAAAAAATACTGTTATTGATTGTGCATCCATTGTTATCAAGGGCTGTCAGAAGATCCCCATAAGGGTCAAAGTCTAAACCAAACACGTTTCCATATTCATCGATTTCCATTTTTCATCTCAAATATTTTACTACTTCACTATATATATATGTTTCTATTGCTAAATATTGGTTTCACATATTAATTCCAAATAGTAACGGGTCAAACTAATTTACCCATTCTTTTCCTGCACTCTGTGTAACAAACCGGAAGACCCATATATATTCATTACGTTTTATTTGCAGGGAATTTCTCATAACTCCTAGGACCAACCAAAACATTTATTCACAGAACACGCGCGTTACTATATGAGTGAACTCTTTGACCATGCATTGAAGCAGAAATACAACAAAATGAAGATCAATTATCCGCCTTTTTTTTTAAAGGATGCTGTCAACTGGGATTCCTTTACACCATTGTTGAAGGGTCTGTATCACAATGATATAGACAGCGGCAGTAGATCAAACATTCCAGTGAAAACCATGATCAAAGTGTTGTTTCTGCGGAACGTGTTCAACATGACGGATCAACACGCTGAAACACTTATAAAAGACAGAATATTTTTCAAGAACTTTCTTGACCATCATAATCAGTATCGAGATGCAAGAACCATATGGCTGTTCAGAGAAAGATTATCAAGGACAGGAAGAGATTGTACAGTATGGAAAGAACTGCAGATACAATTGGAATCAATTAACATCAAAGGGGAAATAGGATCTGAACATGATGCAACATTTATTATATCTGATCCAAGTCGTGAAATATATGAGGAATAAAGAGGTGAAGGAAAAACAAGAAGGTCAAAGGACGAACCATTTGCAAAGAAGAACAATAAAACATTCTTTGGATACAATGCCCTCGCAATCGTCGATGACATCGTTCCAGTACCTGTCATAAGATCATATGCTGTTACCACAGCAAAGTATCATGATAATTGATAGGATCCCTTAATTTTGGACAGTTTACAAGTAGTTTAGAGCATGAAAGCCACTGAGCTTGCGATGTGGATGAAATGCGAAAGTTTATACCATTATACTGTATACTCTTTTTGTTATATGGAAATAACACAGCCTACTAAGTTCTATAAA
>JAJZXP010000270.1 GCA_021806345.1 Thermoplasmata archaeon
TTTCACGCTACAGACGCACCACATTGTTATTTTTGAGCCTTTGTACCTCTCTGACATTTCGATCAGAGGATAATCGTACCTTATCTTGAACGAAATTTCCCACGATGCCATGAGACGCGAATTTAACTCTATTGATAAATTTTGTCCCTTCATACGACGGCTCTGTACGCAGGGACAAACTAGTTCCTATTGAGCTCTATATACGAATTATCATGTTACCGTTACCTGACAGAAAATATGTTGAGCTTTACAGAATGGGAAACGACTTGGAAATTGACCAGTACATCAGAGACGAATGGCATGGTGACCAATCATTTTTGATCCGTCCTACAGAGCAGAAAGAGAAAAGATCAATTTCATTAGCTTTTTGGAGAAAATTAAGGCGTGAACTGTAGTAACATAATTTCTTCCATAAAATTTCAAACCGCATCTAATCTTAGGCTTTGTAACTTTGGCTATGTACTCAATACTCAATGAAAATGGATACAGAATCTTTCTTGATCTATGATTCTTTCGTAATTTTAAGGATCTTAGGTACCTGTTTTTTGAAAACAAATTAAACTATAAGTTAAGCGGGTCCGTGGAGGGCTCGAACTCCCGATCTATAGATTAAGGGTGACTCAATCGTTAAGCTCGTGTCTCACCTGTTGCAATAAAACTTTAAATTTTATTAATGCCTGAAGGACATTGACCTCATGATCGTGAAAACGTCTGGATTCTGCTAGTCCGCAGACTCATAATCGTGTTTCTAAGCCAATTTTTTCGGCCACTGATTTTAATTCCCGATCTGCGGTACAGAAAACTGCTCCTTCTGCTTCAATACACGTTTGAAGTTGCAAGGCATCCACAATGTAAATGTGGTGTTCCAGTAATATCCCAATTGATTTCCTTATAATCTGGCTACTCACCGGGTAGATCTCAAATGAAGAAGATCTTTCAAGAGAATTCAACTCACTCAACATGGTCTGTAAGCGATCTCTTGCATCGAGTCCAACTTTCCTAGAGTACTTGTCAAAAACAACAGCCGCTTCTCCAAGATTTATTTCTGAGGAACATATGACTGCTTCTCCACGTTGAGCTTGACGGAAAATAGTATCTGCTATTTCTGTGTCAGTCTCTTTTACATATCTCTTAACCAATATGCTGGTATCAATATAAACGCGAGTTGCGTTCATTCCTCATCCCCCTTACCTCCATTTCGGATAGAACTTTCCCTGTGAGATCAGGCCTTTGCCTCTCAACTTCCTCACCGGTTACATATTGGCAGTTTAAGTTAAGCTCTTCACATAAATCATTAAGTATTTCCGAAGTAGAGAGTGCTCTCAGCGATCTTTCAATGTACTCGCTCATTGTTTTGCCCTTTTTGAATAATGCTAGCTTAGCATTGTCTACAACGGGTTTCTCTATTGACACGGTTATTTTCGTCTTAGCCATACATACGTAAATACGGTTAACCGTATAAAGCATTTGCTTTATTTCGAAATCAAAAATCTACAGCAGAGCCAGAACTAAGTTTAATGTGGATACACCTTGTTCATGCTATCATTGAAAGTGTGGTTTGTTTCCAATATTTTAAGGCCTATTCTTTGTTTTAGTCATCTAGATCCACTCCCTCTCCTTCTGGCTTAGTCACTAACACATATCATCTTTAGGTTGTTCTTTAGCCACTAAAGAGACATTAAATCATTCAATAATACCTTGCCATAAATTGTCATACACTATGGGTATGCCATTATAGTCGACTTCTATCAGATAGACCGCAGGAGAAGATTCACTCTGATAAGAAAACTTCCTTGGCTCTACCTTCTTGTAAATCTGATTTTTGAAAGATATTTTCAGTGTGGGTATTTCTATATAAAGTACTTTGAACTTTGCCTCAAATTCACCATTTTGAATCAATTCTCTTATTGGGAAATAATTGGTGAATGGGGCCGATGAAATATCAATGTACTTTGTGAGTGTAAAAGGAGATAACGATGATGAATCCAAATATCCTGTCCACTGGTTATTTTTCAGCTCTAAATATAGGTGATGAGTTTCTGGTTCGAAATTTCTATCTTCGTATCCATGAAAACACTTGAATTTCCATTTCTGCAAATCAAGGTTTGCATCTGAGGTCAGAAAATATTCAAGGGCCCACGCATCTCGTTTTGAATCTTTTCCTACAGAAATACTCTCAACTATGATACTATTAGAAATGCCAACTTTTAACTTTTCAATACCAGGATTTTGTAAATTGGACAGAAGGTAACAAATTTCGTGCATATTTATACCGCTCTTAAAAACCCTAACACACTCGACAATTGAGAAATGTATTTATACTCCCAGTTACTTATATTTAGAGGAGTGTATAGGAAGGCGATCCATAGTGGCACAAATGTATCATTTAACATGTCCAAAGTGCGGTCATGAGTTTGATTTTAACTATGATCAATGGAATAGTCTTTCAGACCCCAGTGTTCCCGGATTGGTATGGCGTGAGGGCGGACATAGCTTTGCAATAAAATGTCCAAGTTGCCGGAAGAGATCTCACTATAAGGTTTCAGAAGCTGATGAAGTTAATGAAACGCCAGGAGATGAGTAAATGTCAATCTGGTTACTCATCCTACCCACTGTTATTGGGTCTGTTACAGTAGTGATTGTAGTGATTTTGTGGACTTTGCAACTTCGAGAAAACTCCAGGTTGAAGAAGAAGGTACGCGAACAAAGTATCAAAAAGGAATGAACTGATATTATAATTAGCAGGGCTTGCTACAACTTTGGATTTCTTTGACCTTTAGGAACTTAACGTCAATTAATTCTCGGTCACTAAATTTTAACGCATTAAGCGCCTTCGATTACAGTCCTCTTCAGAATCTCCTTGCGTTTACTTTCTTGCTTTCCCATTCAATTCTTGCCTTGATTGAAAATACTAGCCCCAGAACTAAGAGGATCGAAAACCCAATTGAAAGATAAAGTGGGTATACTGGACCTGATATAATCGCGATTCCACTTGCAATTACGGCAAGATCAAATAGAAAATAGCAAAGCAATCCTACAGCAGCAATTAATATCGGAATGGTAACTTTATTTGAGAGTGGTTTCATGGCTTGTTCTCCTTGAGAATTTCTTCAATTTCCTTTAGCTTCTGTGCTACAAGTTTTCCTTTTTCTGTAAGACTCAGAATAGTCCTGGGGGATACTTCGAATTATCAATCTCCTCCTTTATCAATCCAAGTTCCTTGACCTTCCAAATAGACGGATACATAATATTTGGGTAAATATCCGAGTCATAAACTATTGACTGAACATTTGTCGGAGGGTTATCATTCAGATAAATTAGGAGACGTATCAGTCCTGATTGTTTCTCAAACATCCTTATCGGGTTGTCAGTCAATATGCACAATGTACGCTTTCGTATCAAATAACTTTTATACATAATACTTGTAAGTTGATATACACAATCTACAAAAACATACTCTACATATCAACTCACGATCTCATTTGTTAGAAAGAATGTGACCATTCCGTTAGAACTAGAGAAATTTCTATCAGAACACAGCATGAACTTATCACGGGTTGTTCAGAAAACTATTTCGTATATGATGGAAACAAAAACGACAGTTCTTTCTAAAGATTATGTCTTGGAAATATTTTCCGAAGGTCTAAGAATAGGTGAAGTTGCGACATTGAATCTGGAAGATATCATGGAGAATGAAATATTCGCGCATAGTGAAAATGGTAAATCAGAGACTATTGTGGGACTACCCACGACGCAATAGAAAGTATCAGAAGATGTGTAAGCCTTTACAGAAGGCCAACAGACACAAAGGCGCTTTTTACTCGTCCCAACGGCAGACTGGATGCGGAATACCTTAGACGACACATTTCTGAAATAGGGAAAAAAGCAGTCCCTGTGTTTCACCCTCATGCTGCAAGACACTGGGTTGCCACGACTCTTCTCGCAGGAAGGAAAGACGCTGGAATGGATCCCTGG
>JAJZXP010000012.1 GCA_021806345.1 Thermoplasmata archaeon
GAACTTTATTTCCTTGATGATCCACGGATCCTCCAGACCTAGAAGTCTCCTGAACAGTTCCTCTGAATTCACACAATGTAAATGAATGAAGGTTTATTATTTACCCCCAAAGAGTTCAAGAGAACCATTTGCTTTTACATTACGTCTTATCTCTAATTTCCATTCTCATAAAACCTTTGTAGAAAATTTTAAACTTGGCGTTCTGGTTCACTACTTCTCGAATAAAAGATTAATTTTGGATATTGGTTTGCATGAAGGTTGTTTTTCCGTTTCAATATCCTCGATGTAGTTGAAAATCTATTTAAGAGTTCAAGACGAAAGAAAAACAGTGGATGCGACCTAACGATACTGATTATTGAATTCGTTTGAATGTGTATCTCTTCCTTGTTAAACGCTGTTGATTTACAGGTAGATATCATCTCCGCCTGTTTACTGTGTATTTCAGCAATCATAAAATTCAATCTGGAAAGAGAATTCTCCATACTTTCAAATGCAAAAATTTCCGCGTTTTCTATATCCATCTTGATACAGGATGGATAATTACCAGTTTCTCTTATTATTCCATCCACTGTGATTGACAATGCCTGCGCATAACCTTCTTCAGAGATGTGAGTAAGCATTCCATCTCCAGACAGATGGATGTTTACATTGTTATTGTTTAATATGGCTCTATGGTACAGAGTAACATTATTGAGTTTATTCAATTTCACATTATGATTCAGAACTGAGAAATTTCTGGGATTTGCCTCAACAGCAATAATTCGCCCCTTTTCCCCAACTTTTTTAGCCGCCCATAGTGTGAAGGCCCCAATATTGGCACCTAAATCAAAAACAATATCCCCAGGTTTAATTTTCTCAATAAGCATTTTGTAATCATTTTCAAGAACGACCCCATAGAAAGACGAAATATCCGATGGGGATTGCACCGCTATATCAAACTCTTCACAATCTGGAAAAATTTGCTTCCTAACCTTTATGATGTGCTTCATTTGAATTACTGCCTCAATATAATATATACTAATTAAAGTTCCTGATACATTGTAGTTGTAAGCTGTATTTGTTCTAAGTGAATATATTTAGAGATTAAGATTTTTTTTCAATTTGGAGTTCAGAAAATATAGTTATTGATTAATTATGCTGTTTTGGAGGTTCCACACAATTGAACGAATGACGACATTGGCGCCATAATAACTCTTGGACCCCATTAGCACTTGCAGTGAAGCTGCTCCAATGAAAAACAAGGTTACGAAAATTCCATGCAGAGTCGAATAATTCTTTCGGATAGACCTAATGGCGTGTCTTACAAAATAAAAAGCTCTCTCCGACTGTTTGAATCTACCTGTAGTGCCACCACTATAGTGTCTTATCTGAATATTGTTGAAAGCTTTGATTACAAAATTTTTTAACTTTGCTCGGATAGCGAAGTCCATTTCGTCAAAATTATAGGGTGACATTGCCTCATCAAAACCCCCGACATCATGAAAGACCTTCTTTTTAACCCCAAAGCAGGCACCATGGATCATATCAACCACATCACTTTCCACGGATGAATTTCTGCAAAATCTAAATATGTAAGGGATATTGTGAAATCTTTTAAGTCCAAGGCTCTGAATTTCTTCATGAGGTCCATATATAAGTGGGGCTATCAAGTCACATCCCTGTGAAGTGAAATTTATTTCTATTAAGTTAAGGAAATCTTCTTGAATGAACTCAACATCTGAATCAATGAATAGAATTATGTTGCCAGAACTATTTTTCCAGCAAAGATTCCTGTTGTAGGGCAATGGTTCGCGTTTTTCATTTTTTATAGTTTGAACATTAACGTGTTCAAATTTTGAAATTTGCTTGAGGGCCTGTATATCGCAAATGGCCTTGTTGTCTCTGCTAAAGTTATCAATGGCAATAATATCAACACAGTTCCCCAGGTCTATTTGCGTTAGTGATTTCAGCAGTCTGTTAACCTCAATATTGTTGTCTTGAAAAACAAAGCAGATGCTTATTCCTTGCGCTGATTCCATTTGCTCTATTGAATTTCCATCGTCTACAAATTACTTTGTGTGACTTTCGTTTTATCGCATAAGATCTTTGATATAAACCAAGCAAGGTGAAACCCTCATGGTCATATTACAAAGGATTCCTGCGTTCCGAAATTCACGGAAAATTAAATAAGTTCAGTAAGTTTTAGGGTTTTTGCAGTGCGCTTGAAATTATCTGACTTGGTTCTTATTCCAATAGTGGTCTTAGCTGCGTTATTAGTAATTCTTGGAAACATATTTCTTCTGAAAGATCAGCAACTTTCTCAGACTTATGGGTATGTTGCTTTTCTTTTATTTGCAATTTCCACTATTATCATATTCACGGTACACAAATCGGGTAATAAGAAAATACTCGAAGAAATCTCTAAATCAGGAGAAAGTGTGAAGTACAGCAACCTAAAATTCTGGTTATTCAATGTAGTTGCCGCGTCATTCTTAATATTGGTTGTGGAAAGAAGCATTATTTTCTCTAATTCAATCATACCTAACTTTTTACCGAATTTAGCTGAAATTAGAGCTTCACTTAATCCATTCTCTTTATTTTCCGGTTTCCTGGGCAATGGTCAGGGATTCATTGTTCAATCTTTCTACATGAATTGGGAGGCATTTCTGCCCTTATCAACTGGTCAGTATGATAAGCTCGCTTTGTTTACTGAGATCTTTTTCTATTACATGATTGCTGCTGCCGTATCCAGGACGTTTTACCGAGTAATCGGAATAAAGTCTTTGAACGAAACTTTAATTTCTGTTATTTTTGCTTCCCTATTCATTTTTAACTTCATCTATTATTCTGCTGGCTACGGTTCATTCATACTTGGCCCCTTGATGATCGCATATGTTGTGATGAAGTATTACGAAGCCATTAAAACAGAGAATTTCAGGTTCTTCGACGCCCTGCGTGTTGGCCTGGCAATTTCATTCGCCGTATTCGGGGATCCAAGGTCGCTGGTATATTTCGTTCTTATACTCATCGGCTTTTCAATTGGATTGATTGTCAAGTATAGGAACCAGTTTTCACCATTCTTCAAATTCTCATTATCATCATTACTCGTAATCATCCCGATGTTTGCGGTTGAATACCTCATGGTAAGCTACGTTCCAGTATTCGCCGCCAATGCAGGAAGGGCAGGCGATTACAGTTCGATCGCATTCTTCTCATCCGCCACTCAACCGATGTTCATCTGGAACTTTATGGCCAACTGGTGGTCTGGTTTCACCCTTTCTCCCCCATCGCTTCTCAACGTCCCTTCCAGCGGGATTAATGGTCTAAGCACAATCTATGCAGGCAATGCCATTTTAATTTATCTGCCATCGACTCTCAATTCAATATGGACATTGTCCTTGGGCACCATTTCAATACTGGCTATCTCTTCGATTTTGCTAATGAGAAATGATCAGAAGAATCCAAAACTATCCCTGCTCTTCCTGCCTTTTCTGGTCATGTTTTCCCTTACACTTGGCACAAACGTAGGATTCAAACCCTTTGTCGAGTTTGTTGCATTTCTTTCAACTATCCCCGTCATAGGTTCATTCTGGGCCGTGACCGTTTCAACACCGCAATGGATCGATCAGTATCTCACACCATTTTTCATAATATTTGCTGCCTATTCATTGCTTCGTGTCTCACAAATTCTCGAGAACACAGAAAACAAAAAGGGTTCCCACAGTTATTCTTCTGCATTCAAAAAAATAAAGGCATACAGAAAATATGGTTTTGTTTTCGCGGTTTTATTTCTTTTCCTCTTTGCCAACTGGCAGTTCTTTGAACAGAACTATGCCCTTGGGCAGGAACTGCCTGGAAATCTGCCTGGCAATCAGGTTTCTTCTACTCCTTCCTTGGTTCCGGTTAATCCGCCACCGGGATGGTTGAGTGCATATGATTCTCTTTACAACCCAAACAACCTCTCCTATGCTGTATACACCAATGATGGCGCCCTCATCCCTCTCACATGGGATAATGGATCAAATTCATTCACGGAACCAGGTATACCACCAAATCCGTCATTCTCCAATCTTTTCAACGAAATAGTCTCATTAAATATGTCGTACCTCATACCATCACTGCTCTCCACATATGGTGTAAAATACATATTTTTTGACAAGTCGCAACTGAACCCGAACTGGGCAATGTTCTCTGTGCTGGAGTCATCTGGTTTGAACGTGATCTCCTCTACCAACAACTACACGATCTTTGAATGCCCAAATGCAACTCAAGTATATCCTGCCTCATTAGCAATTTCATCAGGTTCCTCTTCTGAACTGGGTTCGATAGAACTAATAGACCTCTTCAACTCAATCGGAATAAGGCCGGTAATTGTTAACCAAAGCGTAAGTTCAATTAACTTTGCCAGTAATAATACAAATACTGCAAGTCCTCAGGGATATTTCCTCGATTCAAATCAAATCTCCTTGTACAGGCCTGTCTTCGGCTTTAATGGTTTTTCAGGCTCCTACAGCGGTACTTCAAACGCCGATAACTTTCCCATAGGAAATGGATGGAATATTACAAGATTCAATGGACTGTATTATGTGAATTACTCCGTGAATGGCGGCTCTCTATCATTACAGAAATACGATAATGGAACTGGAAAATGGCCTCAATCGGTGTACAATCTATACTACGGAAATGGCACTGTTCCAGTAAATGCCGGAGATTCTGTAATTTTAAATTACAGCTTCACGTATTCTGCTGATTCTTCGTACGGAAACATTGAGTTTTCCGCTCTGCAGAATTCTGTCAATTTGCCGACAGGAGTTCATAATAAAACGGTGTCAGGAACGCTCAAAATGGGAGTTGGCATACCAAGTTTCACGTACGGGTTTGCTTTAAATAAATACAATGGCTCATTCCAGCTTAAGAATGTGAATATTTCCTACTCATTCCCCAGGAACGGTATGCTTGACAAAAGCTCATTTGCCCAGACCATTCATGTCAAACCGGATACCAACTACACAATCCTGTACATGGCTGCAAACGGAAATATGTCAGCGTTAATCGGTTCAAGCCATTCGATATCCGATACTAATGGTTCATTATCATACACCGTTTCCGGGTTTCATTACCTCGGGTCACTCGCAATCTTTCCGACGAAAATTTTGGACAATATTTCAAATTCCAATCTCAATGTAACATTTTCCCAATACGGATCTGGTATAGAAGGGGAGTACGCCGGTTCTGGAGGCTATGTAGTGCTATCATATAACTCACAGTATCCATGGATTGTTAGCAAGAACATGCACTATGTCTCAACTAATTCCCTGGGACAGGATGTGTATTATGTCAATGGCCCAGGTTCAATCAGTTTCAGCATAAGAAATGTTGAGCACTACATAATTATGGATTGGTCAGCAGCAATCTTTCTTAATATTGGTTTACCTTTATCCATTTTTACGAAAGTAGGAAGTTCTTCCAGACCTTTAAAGATAAGGATCAAGATGAAGAAATGATGTTCTTGAGCAATAGCAAGAGGGAAAGCAAGGACCTGGACTTTGTTTTTGTCATGAATGGCATATACATTAAAGGCTCAGGTGGCACAAGGATATTAAATGCTCTGGTATCGGAATTAGAAAACCTTGGTTATAAAGTAGGAGTACTCATCTTGGATAGAAAACCTTGGCTAGATTTTTTGGAGCGTGATAAAAAAATATCAAGAAATAAAATTTCATTAATGATGTTAAGACTGAACGATACTAGATTGGGCTATTATGTGCTAAATCCAATATTCAAGAAGATAGTGAAAAGTCCAGATGATGGAAAATTACGGGCTGATAAACTCATCTTTTCAAAGAAACAGTTTTTACATTTTTCAGTGAAATTTCTTATTGCAACCAATTTTATCAATGGGGCTGAGGTTATAAATATGAGAACTAAAACAACAAAAATTTTATTTTCTCAGATAGATGAAAGCGATCAAATATATGCCGGAAGTTATACAAGAATAGCAATGGAGGTTTACTCTAAATTCAGGAATAGATTATTCCTGAATCATGAAATGCTCCGTAAGTTCCCAGGTTCTCGAATAACAACAGTGGGAATTAATCATTCCGTTTTTAACATAAAAATTGATATTGGTGATAGAAAACCAACTAAGGTAGTTTTTATCTTGCGGCCGGGGGAGCAGAAGGATCCATATACTGCAATTGCTGCCATGCGACTGTTACATGCTCAAGATGAAAATATTGAATTATCTGCGTTTGGAACCCTTCAACCAAATTTGGTTCCTAGTTTCATTAGATATCATTATAGACCAACCAACACGGAGATTTCTGAATTGTTGAACCAGAACTCAATTTTTGTGATGACATCTACTGTTGAAGGGACACCCGCACCCCCGTTGGAGGCTATGGCATGTGGGTGTGCAGTCGTATCAACAGATTGTGCAGGTATTGGTGAATACTTAGAAGATGGTTTCAATGGTCTGTTGGCTCCAATTAAGCAACAGAATGTAATAGCCGAAAAAGTTTCCCTATTGATTTTTGATTCCAAACTAAGATTATTTATAGCTAAAAATGGCATCGAAACTTCCCATAAATACACTTATAAAAAAATGACTTTAAATTTTATTGACGCAATTCGTAATTTTGAAAAAGATGAAGTCCCAAATGACACATAATGTACTTTCCCTCTAATCGGATATTGGAATTTCATAACATCCTTCCAGGATTGAAGCGCCGAACATAGAAATCCCCATGGTAAGTCATTTGATTAAAAACCATCCATATAATTATTTTACAAGACTAATAATTATTTCTGGAATGAAATGGATGGCGTTTTTAAAGGTTCGTACAGAAGGCTGACCGAAAATAACGTATCCAATGTCATTCAACTTTGGAATTTTAACACGACCAGTTAGTCTTATTTCAAGTATATTAGACCATAGTCTCATTCTTGAAGCGATACTCAACTGCTTCCTATGAAGAAGCTTAAGCCCCTTATCTGAATATAAAGAAGAAATCAATATATGATCATTATAAAAAATTTCGACCGTGATAGACTTCCTCTTAGAAGATGCCGTTGATAAATTTGCTGTTGACTCGTGTATCCTGTATGAACCTAATTTTTCAACAATGAATTTTGCATTACCAGTTGATGTTAGGAAACAAGCGAAGATGAATAAATCTGGTATTAATTGAATCTTTCCACAGATAGACAAGTTATCTATCAAACAATCCTTTTTACAGACCATTGTACTAGGATTCACAAAGATGGACGCAAGTTTAAAGTAATCTTCAATGGAATCCGCTATGTTAAATGTTTTATCTATATAATTGCTCCTTGGAAAATAATAAAAATCTTCAAAATCTTCATTTGGGAGACTTTCTCCGACCGAGCCTATTAAATTGACGTCATGTTTTAAGAGGGTTATTTGATTTCCTTGGTTTAAAACAAAATGGATTTGGGAAAGTTTATTTTTTTCAAACAGGTCATCATCTTCAAGAAATGCAATATACTTGCCTTGTGCTCTTTCACATCCCAATTTAAGTTTTGGACCAATGAATTTTTCATGTGTGTAAATTGAAATTAGTCTATGCATGTTTACAAACGAATCTACCTGTTCGTCCATATAATCCTTTACCAGTATTATTTCATAATCCTCCTCAAAATCCTGATCCAGGGCTGACTGAAGAGCCTGAATAAGATATTGTTTCCTGCTAGGATCGTGCGCTGTGACCAAGACGGTAAAGAATGGTTCACTCATCGCCTTTTATGTATTTTGTTCTTATATTATTTTTCAGTTGAATTGGCACTTGTATTCACTGATCCAAAAAGAGAAATCAGAAGACAATCTTGGTATCACTTTTTAGGCGGACTATAGACGATGTCACACGTTCTCATGCTATCTTCTGAGTTTATTTAGATGGTTGGGTGGAATTTACAAAATGCGCCGAATCAAACTCGATCTCCAATCAATAGCACTTCTTTTGAAATGTTTGAATGGTGGCAGTTTAGACCATGCAACCTACCAGATTCATATAGATATGATACTTGTCTATACATATAGACTCGCTATTGACCAGATACACACTGATTTACCCTACCAAAGTGCCTTTGAGTTACACAGAGATTTTAATGTCGCCTGTTTTACTTATTCGGGCCGAGTCGTTTTTATTGATAACAATAATTGCTTCTTAGCCAGAAATCGTAGAGATAATTGTATGAGTTTGGAGAGTGAAGTAGTACTGATAATAAATATGTGGGCAAAAGATGGTAGATCAGCAATGTAAAGACGAGACTCCTCTCTTATTCGACAATATAGGAATGGAATTTACCGGTTAATTATACGATAGTGAAATAAACGTTCAATTTCCAATCATTGTATTGGGATTCGTAGGAATATTACGGAAGACACACTATTATAAACCTATTGTTGATCAGCGAAAGTATTGAAAATTCTAGTTACCGGGGGAGAAGGGTTCGTTGGCAGACATCTTGTGAGGTGTCTCATTGAGGGTGGACACGAAGTCACCATAATAGATTCCAACATAAGGGCCAAGGAAGATTCTATGGCAACCAGTAAAGACATCGTTATTATGCGTGAGGATCTCAGAGATATGAAGGACCTGGTCACCATAATTGAATCCTCAGATATCGTTTTCCACCTCGCTGCAGTATCACGCGTGCTCCCTTCGATAGATTCGCCTTTGGACACATTTGAAATCAATGTCTCAGTTACTGAACGGATAGCAAGGGCATGCAGCAAGTTTGGCACTAAACTCATATTCAGCTCATCCAGAGAGGTATATGGGGAACCAAAGACAGTACCGGTGAACGAATCCCACCCAATTGATCCAGAAAGTCCATACGGGGCATCCAAGGCAGCCGCGGAGCACATTATAACATCCTACGGCAAGACCTATGGTCTCGACTACGTGATCCTCAGGCTCGCAAACGTTTTTGGAAATGGGGATTTCGAACGTGTAATTCCCATATTTATGGATAAAATGTCCCGAAATGAGGAGGTAACGATCTTTGGCAGGGACAAGGTCATAGATTTCATTGATGTTGATACAGTGGCCGAGATATTTGTCCGTTCCATGGGGTTGAAGAATGATGTTTTCAACGTATCATCAGGTGTGGGCACCTCACTGGCGGAGCTTGCATACGGCCTTAAGGCCATCATGAAAAGTGATTCCAATATAAGGATAATGCCGAACAGGGACAATGAGGTTGCAAAATTCATAGGGGACCCTAGCAAGCTGAAGAAGGCCATGGGGATTAGCATACCCACCGATGTCCTGGGTTACATAAGGGATCGAATGCTCTAGCCGAAATCACCATTTTATCGGTATTTCGGAGATATCTGTTTATCAAACACATCCAGGGCTCTAGCCACAACCTGGTCCATATTGTAATATCTGTAATCTGCCAGGCGGCCAACAAATGTCGTGTTATTAAGTTTCGCGGCCTCCTCAAGGTATTTCCGCAATAGCTCCGAGGAGTCCTTGCTGTTGATCGGGTAGTACGGTTCATTCTCGCCCGGAACATACTGTTCGGGATACTCAAAGGACACTGTTGTTTTATCCGTGTTCTGCTGGAGGAAGTGCTTGTATTCAGTAGTCCTTGTGAAGTCAAAGTTTTCCGGGTAGTTCAACTGTGCAACTTTCTGGAAGAATGGTTTGTTGTATGTGCGAAAATCAAAATACAGGCTCCTGTAGGGCAGAAAACCGTATTTTCCCCCAAAGAATTCATCAATTGGGCCCGTGTATATCAGGTGTTTGAACTTTACATTATCCAGGATGTCCGACATACTGGTTTTCAACCTCACCTCTATAAGCGGATTATTGAGCATATTCTCAATCATCCTTGTATACCCGTTCTCCGGAATACCCTGAAATCTGTCCTGAAAGTATCTGTCATCTCTGCTTAACAATACTGGGACGCGCGCGGTTACCGATGGATCGATTTGCTCAGGTGAGAGGCCCCATTGTTTCTGGGTGTAACCGAGGAAAACCTTATCGTAGATGTATTTTGCAAGAAATGCAATGTCCCCATCATTCTCCTTGAGCATTTCCAAAATTGGCACCTTCATACCGTATCCATATTTCCCGATCAGCTTATCAGAGAGTCTGGATGCCATCTCTTTGGGAAAGAGTTTATCAATACTGTTCAGGTTAAATGGTAGCGGTACCTCAACGCCGTCCACAATGGCATTAACCCTGTGGAAATAAATATGCCATTTGGTAAAATTTGAAAGATAACTCCATATCTTTTCGCTGTTTGTGTGGAAAGCATGTGGTCCGTATCTGTGAACCATCACGCCATTCTCATCAACGTAATCGTAAAGGTTACCGGCTATGTGTCCTCTCTTGTCTATAACTGTCACACTTTTTCCGAGAATATTGGCTATTCTTTCTGCAATGACTGCCCCTGATGGCCCGGCTCCGACTACAAGAAAGTCTGTGTTCTTCAATTGTAGACCATATACTTCAACCAATACTTTTAATTTTTCAGATTTTATTGAATCATTTCTTCCATTAGTCAGGGATCATAAGTGAAGTTCTGTTTTCACCGAATATAAAATTTATACGAACCAATTCACTACTCGTATCATAATGCAACGCATGCTAATATCTGGTGGAAATGGGTTCCTCGGTTCTTACCTTGCCGAAAAGGCTCTTTCAGATGGTATCGAGGTTACAGTAATTGATGATATGTCAACCAGTAAGGAAAGAAACGTTCCGGAAGAAGTTATATTCAGAAAGGAAAAAGTTGAGGATTATATTGGCGACGGGAACTATGATTATGTGATACATCTTGCGGCAAGACCATCACCTGAAGATTACATTTCCAATCCAGTTTCAACAATCATGTCCAATTCCGTGGGTACCATGAAGATGCTCGACGTAGCTCGCAGGAGCAATGGGATTTTCATGTACACATCCTCCTCCGAGGTATACGGCGATTCACAGGTCTTACCTACCCCTGAGACATACTTTGGTTATGTTAACCCCAATGGTATAAGGAGCTGCTATGATGAGGGAAAACGGTTCTCCGAGGCACTCATAATGGCATATCATCGTCAATATGGGCTTGACACGCGCATACAGAGGCCATTCAATGTATATGGACCAAGAATTAGGGAGGATGGTCTTTACGGCCGTGTTATACCAAGGTTCATTGACCAGGCACTAAAGAATGAGGATATAACAGTACATGGTACAGGGAACCAGACGAGGTCTTTCCTTTACATAGACGACTGGCTTGAGGGAACCTGGAAGTTATTGACAGGAAAAGATCTTGGCGGTAACGTTCTTAACATTGGGGCCAGCCATGAGATTACTGTCATGGATCTCGCCAGACTCATCAAGGAAATGACTGGTAGCAATTCAAACATCGTGTCCATTCCCCCAAGGGATGAAGACCCCAGAAGAAGGGCTGCAGATCTTACCCTTGCAGGAAAGTTGCTTTCATGGAAACCTGAACGTGATATAAGGGTGGGACTCGAAAACACAATTAAATGGTTCAGGGAGAGGATGCATTGAAGATCGGTGTAATTGGCCTTGGTTATATTGGATCCGTGACCGCAGCTGTTTTGGCAGCACAGGGAAACCAAGTTATTGGCATAGATAATGTAGAATCCAAGGTGCAGTCATTTAAAACCGGGAACATTCCCATTTATGAACCGGGTCTGAAGGAGATGCTCAAGAACGTAGGCAGCAAATTGAACTTCTCAACCTCATATGATGATCTAAGAGATGTTGAGGCGGCATTCATAGCAGTTCCAACCCCCACAAGAGATGGGAAAATTGATATTTCTTATGTTCTGAATGCTGCCAGATCACTGCATGAGGTTAATAGATCCTGTGTCATAGTGATAAAGAGTACAGTGGTACCAGGTACTGCAAAGGAAGTCTCAAGAATCACCGGCATGAAGGTTGTGTCAAATCCTGAATTCACCCGTGAGGGTACAGCCATTCACGATACAGTTTCTCCTGACAGGGTTGTAATAGGGGGAAATGATGAAGGTGCAGTCAGAACTGTTGATGAAATATGGGGATTTACATCTGCTCCAGTTGTACTAACAACCAACGAGAATGCAGAACTCATAAAGTACGCAAGCAATGCTTTTCTGGCCACAAAGATATCATTCATAAATGAAATGGCCAATCTTTGCGAACTCATACCTGGTGCTGATGTTGAGACCGTTGCGAGGGGTATGGGTCTCGACAAAAGAATAGGGGAGAGATTCCTTAAGGCCGGAATCGGATATGGTGGTTCTTGTTTTCCCAAGGATACTATTGCCATAGCAGCCTTTGCCAGGGAATCCGGAACTAGACTTCGCATTATAGAAACGGCATCCGAAGTTAATGGAGAAAGGATCAAGCATGCAGTTCAAATGATAAGAGAGAACGCAGGTAAACCGTTGAAGGAGGCAAAGATATGTGTTCTTGGCGTGGCTTTTAAGGACAGCACCGATGACATCAGGGAATCACAGTCTCTAAAACTCATAAATGAGCTTATACCAATTGTCGGAGAGGTAAGTGTCTATGATCCCATAGTCAAGCAGGATATTAAAGGTACTACCAAGTGTTCAACAAAAGAACAGTGCATTGATAAATCTGATGTTCTGGTAATTGCAACAGAATGGCCAGAATTTAGAGAACTCCCTATGGGTGCTTCTAAAAAATTCATAGTTGACGTTAGGAGAATTCTTGAACCAGGGGATTATGAACATTATACAGGAATAGGATTAGGAAATGCATGAAATCAGGAGGGCAGTAATCCCCGCTGCGGGTCTTGGGACTAGATTCTACCCCCTCACAAGGGCACAGCCTAAAGAAATGCTGCCTGTGCTTGATAAGCCAATCATACACTATGTGGTTGAAGAGGCTATTCAATCCGGACTCGATGAAATTCTCATCATTGTTGGGGCTGGAAAAGATTCAATCATCAACTATTTTGATTCTCACAGGATGGATGAAAAATTTTCAGACAACGGTTTTGGTGAAATGCCAGACATTTACTTCGTCAGGCAGAAATCTCAGCTTGGACTTGCAGACTCCATAAGATATGCTGAAAAATTTGTGGACGGTGAACCTTTTGTTGTTCTCTTAGGCGACACAATTTATCGTTCCTCATCTAATCTAACCGTAACATCACAGCTTATTGCTGCCTTCAGAAAATGGCAGGATCCAACTATAGCTGTGGAAAAAGTACCCCAGGATAAAATCCACGACTACGGTATCATATCGGGTTACGAACTAGAACCCGGGATATGGAAGATAGATTCCATGGTTGAAAAACCAAATCCTGAAGATGCACCCAGTGATATGGGTATAACGGGCACTTATATTCTTACTGATGCCATATTTCCATTGATTAGAGACCTGAAACCAGGGAAGAATGGAGAATATCAGCTCACAGATGCTCTGGCAGTTATGGCAAGGGAACAGGAAGTCATTGGTTCACTGTTCAATGGCACAAGATACGACATAGGGACAAAAGAACTGTGGGTAAAAGCATTCTATGAGTTTGCTAAGAAAGATGAGAGATTCAGCAACCTTTTCTGATAAACTCTTTATCTGATTTTATGAAATAGTGTTGTCATTACTGATTCTTCTGGCTGTCTCTTTATCATCACTGTATCAAAATTTTTTTTAATCATGCATATAAATATCGATCGCGTCTCTTGTTCGGTGGTATAAAAATCCATTTTTTGTGTTGTTATCTTTATTAAAGAACCCCATACGAATGTATTTTTACCGTTTTCTCAATTCCTGTTTTGGATATTACGACTTCTTTACGACAATTATCCGCCAATAATACATCAAATCAAAAATCACATTAATACTGTTAAAATAACGATACGGAGATGAGCGGCACCGAGACAAGCAATTTCATTAAACGGATAATAGAAAAGAATCTCAAGCGTTCCATCAAGTTCTCTATTTCCGGTTGGGTTGGCTTTGGATTTGTCGAGCTTTTTACCTTCATTTTCTTTCACTTGTTGGGAATAGGAAACCTTCTATCAGTTTCATCCTCATTTTTAATTGGTGTCGCCATAGAATACATTATCAACGAATTCTGGACCACAAAAGAAGCGGGAATTCGTGTTGGAAACTATAAAGTGTTTATGGGAAGGCTGTTCAAGTTTGAGGTTATAAATTTAGGGGGCACCGGTTTTGCCATAGCAGTGCAGTATCTTTTATTCACTCTGTTTGGTCTGGAACCGCTGATTGGGAACCTCATAGGTTCAGGAATCGCATTCCCTTTCAACTATTATCTTCAAATGAAAATAACATGGGGATTGGAAGTATCCTGATTCAATGCACGAATGGATCAGGAATAGAAACTATCTCATCAAATACTTCTCCTCTCATGAGTTGCCTTGGGGGAGTCCCCTTTGATGTTATCAACTTGCGTATTTGAGTTCCACTGAAGTGTTCCTGTTCTGAAGGAGAATGTGTACACTCCCTGTCCGTAACAAGCTGTTCGCACTTTCTGCAGTAAAAGGTTTCCTGGAATGGGATAACCTCTATGCCAAGATCCTCAAAGTTCTTTAGATTGTTCTGTGCATCATATGGCCCATAGAAATCTCCAACACCTGCATGATCTCTTCCTACTATGAAATGTGAACACCCATAATTTTTTCTCATAATTGCATGCATTACTGCTTCTCTCGGCCCAGCATACATCATTTCATAGTGAAGTGGAGTCATTATGACTCTTTCCTGCGGGTAATATGCTTTTATAAGAGCCCCATAGGATCTCAGAATAGCTTCATCTGTGTAATCTCCGACTTTCTTCTTCCCTATGACCGGGTTAATGAAAAGCCCGTCTGTATTCCTCAGTGCCAATCTTTGGATTTCTTCATGACCCCTGTGAGGTACGTTTCTTGTCTGGAATGCAGAAACGGACTTCCAGCCCTTTCCATTGAAAATTTCCCTTGTTTCCGAAGGGAATCTGGTGATTTCCTTGAATGGTATATCAACATTAGCTGCCTTGTTTAATTTTCCGGCAATCCCTTTATTACCCATATTCCTGATTTTTAGGACTCCCGGATGTTCATCAGATAAGGTGTCAAAAACGCCTTTACTTACCCTTTCCTTGTCCAGAGGGTATATCTCAGATACATCCAGTTCTGCAACGATTCTGTCTTTATGTTTAAGTAATATAGTGTCTCCTTCTCTTACTCTAACAACAGATGAATCCTGTGGCGCAAGAAGTATGGGAATACTCCAGGGAAGACCATTCTCAAGCCTTTGGTTGGAAAGAATACTGTTTATATCAGCAGTACCATGGAATCCTGTCATCGGACTGAGGATCCCATTCTTCATGTCCATTATTGTTATCGCAGTTTCATATGAAATCTCAATAGCATTTTCCAAATCCTTTGGGGAATATAGTTCGACATCTAGATCAGGTATACCTGTGAGTTTTCCTCCGTGTGGCTTTGGTAACATTTTAAGCCACCCCTTTAGGTGAATATGTGTTTCTCACAGTGTTTTCTTTAATCTCAGGGACGTGCAGGCCACATTCCTTAATGTCTGATTCCCACCACCATCTTCCCGCTCTCTCATCTTCACCTGCCTTTATGGCCCTTGTGCAGGGTTCACATCCAATGCTGGGATATCCCTGGTCATGCAGTTTGTTGTAAGGAATTCCATTCTCATGGATATAATTCCAGACATCATGGGAATCCCAGTCTATTATGGGATTGAACTTCACTACATTCCTTGATTCATCATTCTCTATTCTCTTCATGTTCTGTCTGAAGTTGTTCTGTGAACTCCTGATACCGGTAATCCATGCCTTCTTCCCGGCAAGTAATCTACCCAGTGGTTCCACCTTTCTTATATTACAACACAGTTTCCTGTTTTCCTGGGAGTGATAGAAGAGGTTCACCCCCTTTTCCCTGACCATGCCCTCAACAGCTTGTCTCTCAGGAAAGTACGTGTGCAACACAATACCATAATGTTGGCTGGTATTGTCCATCAGATCGTATGTTGGTTGTGGAAGCCTACCTGTATCAATTGTAGCAATCTGTATGTCCAGTCTCAAAGAAGAAATCATGTGGGTGATAACCATATCCTCAGCGCCAAAACTGCTGGTAAAAACGGCTTCTTTTCCGTATTCCTCATTTGCATTCTTCAGTGTTTCCTCAGCCATTCTTACCTTGTCTGGATTGACCTTTTTTCCACTGGTCATAAAATATCAAGCTTGAGAGCATATATTAGGAGAACTTTTTACGAGGTTTTGTTAGGATATGGGTCAAATTTACGCATAAGTCGTGATATTAAATACACATCATTGTTTATCACCACGTACATGCCTGAAAAATTTTTAGAGGATTATTTTGGAAGTGCCCGGGAAAACAGAAGAGGCGGGTCCACTATGGTCATCGACAGATTTGCAGCTGTACCCTGGGAAATAATCCCTGATCTTTCCCAATACATTACGTACGTGAAGATCGGGTGGACTCTTTCTACGCTCCTGACTGAAAAGACTCTCTCTGAAAGGATAAGGCAATACAGGAATTCAGGCCTCTCAGTATCTCATGGTGGAACACTCCTGGAAATGGCAGTGCACAAAGGCAGGGTACCTGAGATATTGTCAAGGCTCAAAACTGCAGGATATAATTCTATAGAAATCAGCGAAGGAGTCATGGACATTCCTGACAGAATAAAGCAGACCATAGCGGAATATGCTCATAGCAACGGAATGCACCTTAATGTTGAAGTGGGGAAGAAGAACCCAAGAAATCAGCTCAGCCTGGATGAGACCATTACGAAAATAGGGGAATCAATGGATCTTGAACCTGAATTCATTATTGTTGAAGGAAGGGAATCAGGAAGAAGCGTCGAGATATTTGATGATCTAGGAGAAATTAAATGGGACTGGGTGAACCGGATCATGGAGGAATCGCCTAAAGACAAGATAATGTTTGAGGCCCCACAGGAGAAACAACAGATCGAACTGGTGATTCGACTTGGTTCTGGCGTTAATCTGGGAAATGTGTCCATTAACAGTGTGGCTGCCTTGGAAACTCAGAGGAGAGGAATGAGGGGCGATACTTTCGGAATACTGGATACAACTGTCAAGGTAACTGGCCCTCCGTCCAACAAATTCGTCTATTACATGGTTGCAAATCATGGCCCCATTGACCAGGCAAAAATCATGGAACTTACCGGAATTAACAGGAAAACTCTCCAGACTTCACTGGCAGAGTTGCTTGAATCAGGCCTCATACGGGTAAGTACAGACAGGAAAGACCTGAGAAAGAGGGTATATTCTTTGAATACAGGGTTGCAGTGAGATATCTAAATTCACCCATGAAAACAAAGTTTTGGCAAATATTATCCTTCATCCACATCAACTTGTTTCAATGCATCAAAAACGCCTTTAAGATTGTTAAAATATGGGACCAGAGATGGAAAGTTCCAGTTTCGGTGATTTCATAAGAAGGATAATCGAGAAGAATTTCAAGCGTTCCATCAAGTTCTCAATTTCAGGTTGGATCGGATTTGGATTTGTTGAACTATTCACTTTCATTTTCTTTCATTTAATCGGTCTGGGAAATCTCCTGTCAGTTTCTTCCTCTTTTCTGATCGGCGTCGGAATAGAATATGTGATAAACGAATTCTGGACCACAAGGGAAGCAGGTATTCATGGTGGGAGCTTCATTGGGATCCTGAAAAGACTCCTCAAATTTGAAATCATTAATTTGGGAGGGACAGCCCTGGCCATTGGAGTGCAGTATGTTCTCTTCGCGTTCCTTGGTCTGGAACCACTGATTGGAAATCTGATAGGTTCCGGTATATCTTTTCCATTCAATTATTACCTGCAAATGAAGATAACATGGGGATTGGAAGTATCCTGACTGAAGGAGAGAAACCGGCATTGGAGTATTTCAAACATCAGGAATTCTCTCCTAGGGATAGTATTTAGCGGATGACCTCCCCACAATATTCAAAGTTCTCAAGGATTCTAAGTTCTTGACTGATCCGGTTTGATCAGCAATCAATAGTAATTTTCCTACTTCTTCAGTAGATTTCCTGATGAAATCCAAAAATCACATAGGTAACCTTTTTGGGATAATCAACGATAGATCACTGAATGGCAGATCACAATGATCTCCGGATGCGTCTTGATTCTACTAATTATTACAGGAAATTAAAATTTCTTAAGAATGAGATAGAGAGATCAAGAGGAAAGATACCTTTCAGCATATTTGCTGAAATTCTCAACCGTGCAGAGGAGAAGATCAGAACACTTGAATATCCAATCTGCCAGATGGCCAAGATAACTATCACATTTTCAAATGGCCTCGACAAGGAAATAGCCACAAATGAATGCATTGCAGCCTTAGCTGATGGGAATTCCCTTGCTGACTATATTTTCAAGAGGTATCCTTCGGCAACTGATTACAAGATAGATGCCCTGGATGTTACTGGAACATTCCAGAAAGGATATGCGGATCCACAGCCAAAAGAGGAAACGAAACCTAACTCCATTCCTTTTGCTGCCCAACAGAATTCAGATATCCAGGATCAGGTGAACAACCTCACTGAACGGGTGGATAAGATGGAAAAGACCATGACTGAGGAACTTCCTAAAATAAACAAGAAAATGAATGATCTGGAGGTCAAGATGGACTACCTCTACCATTTCTTCGTCAAGGACAAGGAAAAAGAAAAGAAAGAGTAAGTTCTGATCCTTTAATTTTATACATAGGCGTCTCGGAGAGGAACTTTTCAGATTACCCTGATCTTCCAGGTACTCCTCATCTGAATGTAATAATTGATCGGGAACGCGAATGCAGCCCCGATTATGTTTCCTATTAGCGGTGTGAGTGTGAACAGAACAAAGAGGAGGTACTGGATAAATACTGCGAGCGATGTACCTGCAAGGTTAAGGATCTGGAATTTGCCCATTCTGTACAGGAATGCCGTGATCCCTGCAGTATGGACCCCCTGATGCCTGGTTGTCCAGAGCTCATCCATTGAAAACTCCACACAGACTCCAACAAGAAAGGCAGGAATAACTGCAACCAGGTTTTCCAGTGCGGCCAGGTGGAAGAGCACATATGTAATGAATTCCACCATTAGGAATCCAACAAAACCTGAGAGTGCATACTTGATGGATCTGTGAAGGTTCTGTTCTATTATCCCCTTGAAAATTCCATATGCCTCTCCACTCTTCATATTGAATTCAGTTGCATTAAAGGTATAAGTCTAACTCCTTGTTTATAATGCCTAAACAATATACTCTAGAAACACCAAAAATAAAAAGGAGTAATTATTCCAATTCTGAAAATAAATATTGGGGGATCAGGCAGGCTGGTTGCCTGCAGGAGCGTTTGCCGGAATTACTGGAATTCTCCTTCTCCTGAATGCCGTTATAACAGAGCCGAAGGTGAGCATTGAATTGAACTCAACCTGCAGGGGTGTCTTGTTTTCCCTGAAATGTATTGTCAGGATCTGATCCATTCTGTTATACTGGTTGATCTGTATATTCTCAACATCCATGAGTGGATACGATTCATTGTTTTCAGCATTCTTGAACCTGAAGTCCGGTCCATAGAACTGAACAACGGATCCCACTCTCCTCAGGAGTGTTGGAACAGCAAAGATAAGCACCAGGAAAACAAAGAAGTAGTAATAGTCACGGAGGATTCCCAAATATTCCAGCGCAAAGAATGCTGCAAGTATGGCGAAGCCTGATAATGTGCTCAGCTGTTGAGCAGCCCCTCCGCCATTAATCCTGATTGTAACAGGCGTCTTTTCAGGGTAAACAGGTTGTTCGGGTTCAGCTACACTTGTAGTTGTGGTCTCCTGAATGGCCGGTTCCTGGTCAATTTCTGTCGTGGGTTCTGCTAATTTTGGTTCCGCAGTTCTGTTATCCTCAAAGAGGAAATTACCACAGTTTTCACAAACTGCTGCAGATGACGGGTTTTTATGTCCGCAGTTTTTGCAGACTACTTTTGCCATGATACCCACAAATCCAATCTTCACTAATAAGGTAATCGAATTTGTGTTATCATTTCGAAGAGACTATTTGCTGAAAATGTAATTCAAGTATACCTGGTTTCCCGGTTTGAAACTATCATGAAAGACCAGCCTAAAAGATGAGTTTTCCACCAAAGCCATTATCTTCTCGTGATGATAATACTCGAAATATCTTGTGAAAGATGAACCGGCAGCATTTATCACATCATGTCCATCTCCCTGTATTAATCCCAGGAACAATATCCCCCCATCTTTAAGAATGTCTGAAAGCTTTCCCACTAATTTCTTAGCCTCGTCAAAATTCAGGTGTATCAGGGAAGAATAAGCCCAGATTCCGTGGTACTTCTTATCAGGTGAATCAAATACCCTGAGATCGGAAAGAACAGAATTGAAGCCCAGTCTGGCGGTCATGTTCACCATGTTTTCGGAACCATCGACACATGTGACATTTAGGCCATGATTTCTGAGAATGACAGCATCTCTTCCGGGTCCGCTCCCAAGATCAAGGATTTCATCACCAGGAAGGAGTTCCAGAAATTTCCTTACAATATCCATGGGAAATCTATCCCAGAAATCCCTGGTTTCCGCGTCATATAACTCGTTAATGGCATTGTATGTCCTGATGGTACCATCTTTTTCCTGTCTCAATCCTTCGTAATGTGACAATTCGAATTAAGGATATTTGTCCAAGTGGTTGTCAAAAATATAAGAATTCAGTAAATACAAAACTGATTTTATCAAAAGCCGAGCGAAAGACCCCTTCCGAAAGGGAGGGGATGAAAGCGAGGCACAATTTTGTTGCAAGGGATATGTTAAAATAACGATAGCGAATGCATATCTCATAGATATATGAAAGAGAAAAAGGC
>JAJZXP010000378.1 GCA_021806345.1 Thermoplasmata archaeon
TTTAATTGCGTCTCCCGATCCTTTTCCTGAAAAGTACAGCATTATTTTAGTTGAATCAACCGAAGGGGTTAGGTTATTTTGCAGATCACAGGAATCTATTCCTTCAGGAACAGAAGTCGAAATATCTGTAGATGAGCTTGGTCCAGTGTGTAAACAGTCTTCAAAGCACTAATTTCTCAGTCCAAATCATTTTTAATTTCTGTGTTAATTACTTTCCCTTTTCTCAAATTATCTATGGATGGACCGTCATAGCCAAGTTCCTCAAGTATCTCCTCAGTGTTTTCTCCGAGCATTGGAGGATGCAGTTTTATCTCTCCCGGTGATTTTGACATTTTGAATGGGGTTCCCAGCAGTCGTACGGACCCATAGGGAGCATTCATGTCAATAACCATCCCTCTTTCCTTTATCTGAGGCGCAGATGTTGCCTCACTGATCGAATTTATGGGAGCAGTGGGAATTCCCGATTCTTGGAGTTTTGAGAAAATCTCATCAGTTTTAAATTCAATGAATGTTTTGTTTATTTCTTCCACAAGCGTTTCACGATTTTTTACTCTGGTTACATTGGTTTCAAATAGAGGGTTAGAAAGCAAGTCACCTCTTTTAATTATATTGCAAAATATTGACCAGAGTTTTTCAGTTCCCACAGCAACAGCTATGTAACCATCTTTGGTCTGGAAGACCTGGTACGGAGCGATGTTCGAATGTGCGGATCCAAGATGCCTGGGGTTCCTCCCCGTCGAAAAATAACCAAGAGCCTGATGTGTGAGAATTGAGAAATTCGCATCAAGCATGGATAAATCAATAAACTGCCCTTCTCCTGTCTGATCCCGATGGTGCAGGGCTCCTAAAATTGCAATGTCAGCAAATAGTCCCGCGGTTATGTCTGCGATAGGTACACCGAATTTTATGGGAGTTCGCCCCTCTTCTGAGTTCATACTGAGGAGACCACTGTATGCCAACACAGTAAGGTCATAACCGGGCCATTCTTTTGATGGTCCTGTTTGGCCATATCCCGAAAGGCTGCAATAAACGATTCGAGGATTAATCATTACTGCATCAGAATAGTCAAGGCCAAATTTTTTCATTGTACCGGGTCTGAAATTCTCCACTATCACATCGGCATTTTCTGTAAGTTTTTTAAGAATTTCCTGTCCTTCCGCACTCTTTAAATCTAAGGCTATGCTTTTTTTGTTTCTGTTAGCGCTTAAAAAGTAGGAAGACATCCCATCCATATAGGGAGGGGCCCAAGATCTTGTCTGATCTCCAGAAAGGGGCTCAACCTTAATCACGTCAGCTCCAAGGTCACCGAGCGTCATTGTAGCCATCGGCCCGGCCATTGCCTGTGTTAAATCAAGAACTTTTACGTCTTTAAGTGGACCTGTTTTTTCCATTACTTTGACATGATTCAATGATTATATTAGTTTTTCAATTCGCTCAAACATTCCAGTCTTCCAGTTCATGAAACGTATCCAGTATTTTAAAATCATAAGGTGTAATTCAGTAGTATACCTTGTTTTAGATTATCCACGTTTTCTCTCTAGCATTTCTCAATGGATATTTATGCCTCAAATAACGGAATTAAAACAATAAATGGACAATGAGAATGCATCAAACTGGTGGAAGAGTTAAGATATTAATCTTGTTCCATTTCCACAAATATACAACTTAAGGTAAAATTGAAATTTTCTAAAAAGAAGACAAGTGTCGGCAACTAAAAATTCTGATTGAAATGGTCTCCCTTAATTTATTTTTGAATCGAATTATTTAAGAGAAAACCCATAATTTAGGCAGTTTCTGTTGAAGCAAGAGAAGTTTTTGGAAAAATATATATATGGTTTATGTGTTGCAATATTAATGACAGAAACAATCTCTACCAAAGGATCTGGATCTGCTGTAAACTGGAAACTGTTCTACACTTCGTGGGGAGGATGGACTCTTGATGGTTTTACGGCATTTATATATGCATTTGTGAATGTGGTAACAACTGACTATCTGCTTAAAGCTTCAGGAATTAGTCTGTCTTATAAAGATTTCTTCCTTGAAGCATTCTTTGCAGTATTCCTTCTTGGATGGGGGGCGTCAGTTATCTTTGGTCCAATTTCAGATAAATATGGAAGGATCAAGACTCTCGCGATTAGCGTCGTACTATTCGCTGTAGGTTCTATACTTAGTGGAATTGCTACGAATGCATATGAGTTCATGGTATTCAGGTTCATAGTAGGCCTAGGTATCGGATCAGTATGGTTCACTGGAGGTAACGCCGTTGCAGAGGCATTTCCTGAAAACAAAAGGGTGATGGGTGCCGGTCTGTTTCACACAGGGTATTATTTTGGATTTTTCTTTGCAGCCATGGCTTATCTGATTCTATTCCCTTACATAGGCTTCAGAGGACTTTTAATGCTGGGTGCACTTCCCGTTCTCTTTGTAGCTTATCTCGGATTCAGCACAAAGGAGCCTGAAAGATGGGTTAAAGTTCAGGAAACAACTAAAATATCAGTAAAAAAATCATTTTTTTCAGCCTTTTCTAAAGAGTATAGAAAAACAACCATTGCGGGTTCAATAGTCCTCATTGCAGTTATAGTTGGACTCTATGGAGGTACGGTGTATGTACCTGATGTTACAATCAACATAATATCCAGACTTTCTCACTTCCCTTATCCCACAATAGACGTTGTTGCCGCAGCAGGAGCAGAAGTGTCCCTGTTCACAGTGATAGGATGCCTTATAATGCCATTTTTGTCGGAGAGATTCGGGAGACGTAAAACTGAAATAATATTTCTTGCACTCATGGCAATAAGTGTGTTCTTGATATATGATGTAGTTTTCTATTCAAGTTCACTGGTAGAGCTATTTGTAGCAATACCATTCCTTGGTTTGGGTGGGGCGGACTTTGCAGTTTTCACTCTCTGGCTGCCTGAATTGTATCCAACAGAATTCAGGGGATCAGGTTTTGCATTCGTTACTTCGGTGGGCAGGTTCTTTGCAGCTGCAGTCATTTTTGGCATAGGGGCTCTGGCACTAGCAGTAGGATTTGGACATGCAGTAGCATATACTGCTATAGGCTTCATCGTCGTTATACCACTTGTATTCCTTATGAACGAAACGAAGGGCAAAGGACTCAATGAAGATCTCACCATAAAAAAATAATCACACCCAATTTTTTAAATTTTTTATTAATTATAGTTAATTACTAATATTGTTACATTTATAACCATCAACTATGAGTGAAGAAGATCTGAGCAGGCTGATAAGAAGCCTTGAAAGGAGCACAAGAGTACCGAATAGGCTTCTCTTCATCAGGTAAAGATATTATGGTCTTATACAAAAATATGCAGGGAAAGGCCCTTTGAAGATGTCTCCTGAGCAGAAGGATGCCCTTAAGGTGAGACTTAAAAATGGAGAGTACACAACAGCAAAGGTAGGGGAGATCACAAGGGAAGAGTTCTGTATAGAATATACTATGATACAGGTGTGGGTAATATTGAAGAAAATGGGTATGAGGTATGCGGAACCATATCCCCAACAATAAGAGAAGACTCGTTAATGCAGAATATGTTCTAAAAAACCTAGGAAAAGTATCGCAGGAAGATTCCGCAATTGGATTTCTGGCTGAATCCTCTCCTCAAACCACAGCAAACAGTGTGAGGTCATGATCCGTCCAGAAGCCTGAGATCATAAAGGATACGTTAAAATGTAGGGCAAACGCATTAGGTTTTTACGCAGTCAACAGAAATAGCGTTGTGGATTCAAATGATATCATTCAGGGGAGGAGAATGTTGTCTCCTCGTAAGAAAGATAAGCAATAATAATCCTGAAAAGCAGATCGTGAACTTACAAGTAGTTTAGAGCATGAAAGCCAATGAGCTTGCGATGTGGATGAAATGCGAAAGTTTATACCATTATACTGTATACTCTTTTTGTTATATGGAAATAACACAGCCTACTAAGTTCTATAAA
>JAJZXP010000192.1 GCA_021806345.1 Thermoplasmata archaeon
TTATGATAAAGTATTGAACAAGTGAATCCGACAAAATGCTGAAGGCAATGAGGTACATGCGGATCACGTTGCGTTTGCTGATCTCTGTGGTGAATTCAGCATATCTCATCCTGGAATATCCGAGGATCATGCTGAATACTTACAGTTTCCTTCTTTTCCCGTCGATTTAGATGTAACCAAACTCTCCGAAGTCCACCTGCGATTTTTTCCGGGATCGGTCTTTGTACCTGTAGATTGCCAGGATCTTCCAGTCATTTCGCATTGTCCTGATGTACTGTTTGACGAGGGAATATGATCTCTGAAAGTCTTTTTCCTCAATTCCTTATATATCCTGACGGCAGAGAGATTGTGCTGATCAATCACCTCCCTCAACAGCGGCAGGAAGGGCTCAATCATGGAACCCACGGGATCCCTGTGGTACTGTGGAACCTTGCCTGATTTGAGATATCTCCTGAATGTGGTTCTGCTTATTCCTTGTCTTCTTGATATCTCGTTGATCGAAAGCCCCTGATCCTTCACGCTCCTTATCATGTACCATCCCTCCTGTTCAAGCAATCCGCTCTACCTAGGCTCTGCATGCTAGACTGGCTATTTTTCGATAGCGAGAACTGGATACTTTTCGTTTGCCATAATTGGGAAGAATTCTCTTTCCATTTACATCCTTGAAAATATGGTTTAGAATAGCCCTCTTAACTCATCCTCCTATGCTAAATAAATCCTCTACTTCGAAGTATTTTACACTTAATTCACTATTAGTCTTGTCACAGTTAACTTATTTCAGCTCCGCACGTTAGTATGGATTATACTCGTTTTATGTACAACATAAAATATTTTGTTCAATATTTGAATAATGTAAATTTTCCTGAATGTAAGGATGATTTTGAATGAACCTAATCTTATAAATGGGCGTTTCTGAGATCATTCATAGGTGACTGAGAAGGGTTCTATATACTTCATTTCTAATCAATAACAATAACTAAGAATTATCATAAATGGCATAACCTAGTTGTTCCTTTAAAAATTAAAAATATTTTTCACCCAAATTGTCTAGCAATAGGCCGGTCACTTTAGATATTTCATGCTTTTGTAGAATTATTTTACGAACAGAGGCATAATTGCTTCTAATAGTTTTGATTTGAAGAGCCATCTCTTTCATAGCTTTCCTTATGCTTTCAATATCTAAAAGAGTATACATCAAAACACCAAGGGATTCAAATTCGTCAAAAGAACCCCTCAGTTTCTCAGTAACAACAACACCAAATCCACAAGATAGGGCTTCTAGAACAACTAAACCATATGGTTTCCATCTCGAGGGTACAACAAGTATATCGGATTTCTGGTAGAGTTTGACGACCTCTTCCCTTTCCCCCCTTTTATAGTATTGAATTCTGTCATCGTTAGTTGGTATGATCGACACCAAATCTCCTCCTCCAACTATAGACAATTTAAAATTAAAATCTCTTGAAATAGAAGAAAAAGCTGAAATTAACAAATCAATCCCTTTCCATAATCCAACCTTCCAACGAATAAAAATCTGACTTCACTCCAGTTTTTAACTCCATCTGAAACTACATAGAGTGAACTTTCAATTCCATTTTGCAAAACAAAACTGTATTTCCTGTTGATTTGATTTACATATTTTTTTGTTCTGGGGAAAAAGTCTGATGCCATCAATTATGTTCCATAAAAAACCATTTCTGATCAAATGAAAGGAGATGCTTTTTTCGTCAATAACCCACATTCCATTATGGCCGATAACTAGACCCTTAAATTTCATAAAATAAGAATTTCATTCATTGTTAAATAATATATTATCTGAGAATTTATCTTTTTTCCCAATAAATTCCGAACACCAGAAAAATAAATTACAGATGAAGCTAAAGACCTTACGAGCGTATAGAAAATTTTCCTTCCCAATTTATTCTTCATGAGAAAGGAAAATTTAGTATCAACATCTTTAACTGTAGTTATTTTATCTTTATCAACCCCATTCTTTGCTAACAATTTTATGGTCTCATTCCTACTGCCTTTGTCAAGACATACAATATCAATATCATATTTATTTCTGTCAGCGTACTTATAATATTGAATAAGCATAATCTCAAGCCCGCCTAGTCCAGAGAAATCTGACGCAATTGCAAATGTGATTCTCAGTTTATCGACTTGAGCACTCCATTTATTAACTTTTTCAATCTTGTGAAAGTAACGAGACATACCGTTAAAACAACTCTAGTTTTTTATTAAGACACTCTCTAAATATTGAATCATCAAATAAATTAAGTACACGCTCCCTACCATTAGTTCCCATCTGCTTAGCCATTGATTGGTCATTTACTAATTGAGACAGTTTTTCAGCCATTTGAAGTTCATCTTCAACAAGGAATCCAGTAATATGGTCTACTATGGTTTCTGATGGGCCTGAACCTTTCATTGAAACAATTGGCTTTCCTGAAGCCATAGCCTCTATAGGGACCTGACCTAAATCTTCATTTTTGGAACCGAAAAGACATAAATATGCTTTAGAATAAAGCTCGATGACGGCATTTCTTTCCAGGTCGAATTTAAATTCTACTGGAAGTCCATGTTCATTTACAAATGACATTAATTGGTAGAAATAACTTATTTCCTCTTTAGATTTTGGTGTAACAGACACTATAACCAATTTAAAATTCTTGTTCTTCTCATAAAATATTTTAAAGGCCCTGAGGCAGAAATCATGGCCTTTGTAGGGTTGTATTTTAGAAACTAAAAGGAAATAGTTTTCCGGCTCATTAGAATAGAATGAGGCTGTATCTTGAGTAGGGTAGCATACTTCAGACTTTATACCTACAAAGTCTAATATCCGTTTCTGCACATTAACACTATTCGTTAGAAGTATTTTAGCGTGAGGTAGTGAAAACTTGTAAACAGTTCTATAAGAAAATCTAAGTAACTTAAGCAAAATCTTTGACATTAAATTTCCACTGGAATGCGATTCCAGAGTAAATTGATAGTCCACAGTCATAGCTCTTGAAGGGGTGTGGATGTATCCAATAATGCGTTTTCCTCTAGGTATTGGAATGTACGTTGTGCTAAGAAATGTAACTTCATCGGGCATCTTGTAGAATGCAAACAGAAAATTCAAAAACAACCCTCTACCTATTTCAGGAAAAACTCTTTCTAAAATTATAGAAAATTTTAACAGTATTTTATCCCACAATGAAATTGGTTTAATAAGTGGTTGCTTTCCCTTTGGCCAGATTAAATTTGGGACTTCATTGTATGTCTTTGCAATTCTTCTTAACCAAATGTCCTCTCCTCCTACTTGATCTGTGACCTCGTAAAATTTCATATTATGATCTCCTTTAATTCTCGCAATCCTATCTAGTATCCATAGGTTTAATGTGAGTATATTCCATTATAGAAATATTACCTGGGTATTAGAAAAGGGTAAATTGGATTAAATTTTACTAACAAACCCTAAACTCAAATTGAATTTGAACGAATAAATATAATGAATTTGGAATTAATGTGTAAATTGGTAATATCCCGTCATCCTTTCAATTATTTTCTGGATAGAACTGCATATGTTAGATTTGAGTCACAAGCATGTTCATAACTTCAATCAATGGTTTTGTTTATCTTATTTAACTCATTTCTAAATAACTTCTTTACAATCGACTTTCTAAAAATTATAGAGCCGATTACCAGTTTGTATTCAAAGCGTGTATTTTTAAATAAATGCCCCGTTAACAAGAATTGTATATATTCCTTCATATAAATTTTATCTCCTTTATAAATTTTCAATCTAATTTGAAGGAATGAGATCTCGTGTTTAAGGAAATCTCTAGCATTCTTAGAACTAAATGACTTAAAAATACTATTGTAAGCTTTTAGAGACCTCTCAACCGAATTTACGTAAAAAGATTTATATTCTTCAAAATCCGCGAAAATATGAG
>JAJZXP010000128.1 GCA_021806345.1 Thermoplasmata archaeon
GAAGAGGTGAGCAATAAAATGAAATGGAAATCTGAGTTATCCTATATCGTAAATCCACTTCCTGACAATCTGGAAGTTAGATCGAAGCTGGAAGAGGCCCTTGATCTGTCGTAGAACCTGGAAAAATTCCCAATAATTTTCTGAATCAGGCATGATAGGAACTTTTACTCAGTATATACGATGGACCGGTCGGGATTCACTTAATGTTTTAAGCGAATACAGCAACAAGAAAAGAGGACACTCAATTAAACGCATAATTTCTCTTTGTCTGACTCCCGATCCCGTCTCTGAGCGATTGACGACTAATCTCGCACACTTTAGAATCTAAAACCAAACAGACCACCGGTATCTGTTTTGTCGTCAAGTTCAACAGAAACCTTGAAGGAGTTAAGATCTATCCCGACTATGTCTCTTTTTGGTAACACATCTGAATTCATTGTCACAATATATTGAAATCGTAGCCTTTCAGAGGTTTCTTTTCCGATCTTCAATGCCGTGGCAATTTGTCTCTCGTCTACTCCATCAAATAAATGACTATCATGAATCAGGAAATCCGGACCAAAACCTTGATCCTTCAAAATTTGCATTAGCATCATGTCGAAGCAGAAAATTTGAATGTTCCTAATACCCTTACTTCTCTCTCCTTGTATCTTAACATAAAAGTCTGGTCCATTAGGAGTCGGCTCTATCACTAAGCTCCCTGGATTTTCATAAAATTGAGATGAAAAATCTTCGAAAACCTTTATGGCTTTGTTATATAGTTCAGCTTGTTCGGCATAGTTCTTCTTGAGCATTAGCTCAAGCTTAGCTCTTTCTAGCTTTGCCTCACTCTTCGTTTCTGACAGTTGTTCAAGCAGTCTTATTTTCTCTTTGGTCGATTCCAAAATAATATGCATTCTGGTCAGTTCCGCTTGCAAGTTCGAATATTGCTCAAGCGCACCGTGAGAATTCAAAATATTCATTATTTCTGATTTCCTTTTCTCAAATGCTTCAATTGCGCCGTCCTTTTTCTTTATTTTTGCTTGAAGTTCCGTGATCTCTCCCTCTAAATACAACCTCCTGTTCCTGACGACACTTTCATAGAAAACCTTTGTTTCCTCAAGTTTTCTTCGAACCATATCTGGAACTTCAGACAGAGCCTCCTTATAAATGCGTATAACCTTGTCCATTTCAGGTGGATTTTCTAAAGAGAACGACTCTTGAAGATTATCAAGATACTCTCTGTCCAGAACTTTCTCGTCAATTAGGGCAGAAATCTGCTTTGTTAAGCTTCGAGCTTCATTTTCAAGATCATGATACTCTTCCAATACTTGGAAATCTAATAGTTGTTTTTTCAGCTTTTCGACGCTTCGTTCAGTAAGTGCAGCTTGAGTCCGAAGATCTCCTAATGACTCAATACCCTGTATCTCTCCCTGCCCGGTTAACAGTTTCTTCAATTCCCGAACAGTTTTCTCTCTATTCCTAACTTGTTGAAACTGATATGGGACGTTCAAGTCGAATCCAAGTAGATACGATACCGCAGTTTGGGTATCCCATAATTGTTGCTGACGGGAGTTCATTTGTGGTTCAGTAAACCCCCCCTCCTCTTCACGCCTCACAAAGTAAGAAATAAGGGACCTAAATGTTGGTGTAAATAACTTCCTTTCTCCTTTCTTAATATGGTATGGTAATTTGAAAAAGAAATTTCCAAGAACCTTTTTCCAAACCTCATTACTCAAGTTATATGTATGAAGTGTCGAATCCCATTTTGGAATAATTGGCCAATTTGTAAATTGTCCCTCTTTCATGATGACCTTATTTTTCCATTTACAGGATCTCTCAACTATGATTTCTTGTTCATTCAAGTCGAATTTCATCCCAAATGAAAATTGCGAGAGCCTATCCTGGCAGATCAATGAATTCTTATCAACATCAGCTCCAAACATTAGGTGAACAAGTTCAATCAGGCTAGTTTTACCGGCTTTATTTCTAGTTTGACGATTCGTTGCATCCTTTGATTTATCCACAAGGATGATATTCAATCCACTATGGAATTTAAGATTCTTGAAACTGGCCAAGTCACTATATATCTCGTGAATCATTGATTTTCACCCTTTACAAGACCACTTTCAAACTTTACGGCGCCTATCAAGAAAAGCCATACAAGTGTCAGAATGAACCAGTCGTAGCTTATCCTGAACCCGCTCTGTTTGTTATGTGAAATATCCTCCCAGAGCTCAGATATGCTCTTTGCTTTATCCATCAGAGTAAGCAACGTCGCACCTAAGATAAGTATAGACCTATCTGGAGGCATATGCTTGGTTGGGAAAATCATGCGTCACTCACCACCATTATTCTCAAAGATATCACATCTTTCAAAGAGATATGCGAGTATTGCCAGAGCGGCTACTTGATCTTTGGGCTCGGTCACCCATCTTCCATATGTAAATTCCTGCAGTTTAGCAAAAATTAAATCTGGTTCTAGCCTCATTGTCTTTAATTCCTCATATTTAGCCTTAAAAGTATTTGCAATTTCATCTCCAAGTTGGGGATCATGGTGTTTAGAGAAATACTGATTCACAGCATCTGACTTAGCCATTCCGATCGTCAATAAGCTCCTCACACTGCTACTAAGATTATTAATGTTAAGTTTATCAGAAGACACTGGGTTCATCACTTGATCATGCAAATCTAACCCACGAGCAATATTCGCCACTACTTTTTTGATATTCGTATAGTTCACGGACGTAACATCCCTTTTGCTGGGCATAAAACCATACATTTCCTCGATTATAACGTCATCCAATTCAAACAACATCCTTTCAAGAGCATCTGGACCCTGAATTGAAAACGATATCTTAGGATTGTCTTTTTGCAATTCATTAATTTTATCAAGAACTGGAGCTGGTATTCCCCTCGTGCTGTTGTGAACGAATGTCCACTCTCTCATGTCATCTTTCCACTTCACTAGAGCATTGCTGAAGTCCTCTTCAATTTTCTTGAGTGTATTAGTAAGTTTCATTTCATGAGGCGCGTAAACTTGGTAAACAGTTTTTGTGGAACGTACGTAGCCATCTGCCTTCCAGTCTCCTTGGGAGCCCCAAGGTTCAATTTTCACAAAATCCCCAGTATACTTGGATGCCATTATACGTTCGAACAGTCTCTGATATTCCATTCCATTGCGCGTAGATACGTCCAATGTAAACTTTGACTGATAGAAAACGCGCTGAATCTCATCCATATGTTGTTTCACCCATTACTATGTATAATGATTTGCTAGTCGATCAATTACCGTTCATTAAGCTTAAATATTATTGCCTACACCAGTCATAAATAAGTGGATATTATTTATTTTTTTCCTTAATCTTCAACGGCTTAGGGATATTGTGCGGTGAAAAATCCCACTCCCCTAAGAATGCTCCCTGCAAGAGCAAAGCGAATGAAAGGCTCTTCAAAGAAGAGTGCGAGGCGTAAATCAAAAGAGGGGTGGATTGCGCAAGCAAGACGGGGTGAATTTTGATTGGAGGCGAAGCATGGTGTCCTGTGCTCGGCGTGAAGGTGAGCTGAGGGCACATACAAAATAGCGTAGGCTCAAAGAGGGGTGGCTGAAAGTCGGGGTGAATTTGAGTCGTAGCTTAATTCTGAATATACCAAAAGGTATTAAAATCTAGAAAGATATGAGTATAGTAATGACCACTACTAAATCTAGACTTGTAAGCATACCAAAATCTGATCTGGACAGCCTTGAGGCTACAGTAGAAACTCTGGAAAATGAGTATGTTATGGATCAGCTGGAAAGAAGCGAGCAGGATATACAAAAGGGCAGAGTACGGAATGTAAGGGACTTTCTTAAGGAGCTCTAATAAAATTTCTTGGCTTCGTCTTTGTGGAGGATTGCTCTGAGCGTTACTATCTTTTGTTCCTCGTTTATCTCATACC
>JAJZXP010000438.1 GCA_021806345.1 Thermoplasmata archaeon
GGAAAAGATAAGAAGATTGGAAAGCTCTGAGTCAATTAATGATATATTAAAAAATAGCGAAATTAATATCTCAGCCTTTGATCACTTTATCCCTTTATTTGTTAGGCAAGCACTCGCTAGTTCAGGAGAAGTATTTGTATCAGAGGAAGGTGGAAGTTTAAGGGGGTTATACATATACGATCCCAGAGAGGAAACAGGAACGTGTTTTACTAATAGTATCAGTACGACAAAGAATTTCTATTCCTTAGGATTGGGTTCAGAATTTTTTTCCGAAATAAAGTTCAAAGAAGGTGCAAAAATTGAAAATATAAATTATTTGAATATTTCTTGTTATGAGTCCAGTCTTAATATTAGAAATAAAATTGAAATTCTTGATTTTTCCAAATTATCAGACATTATAAAGTTCTTGAAAAAAGCATATCATAAAGTGAATGAAAAATGGGTAGCAACTGCTATGGAAACCGGGGAAAAATGCTTTTGCTGTGAGGTGGACAATCACATTGTAGGAATGGGTTGGATTTCTCCATTCATGAATGTGGCAAGATTGCACAGTCTATATGTAGAACCTGGATACAGGCATATTTCCATAGGAAAGGACCTCTTAATATCTAGACTGTATTATGCTGCTCATTCTGGTATAAATGAGGTTATATCTGAAATACCCGAACAAAGTGTTTATTCACAGCGAATTGCAACTGATCAGGGTTTCAGAATTGATGGAGTCCTCTACAATTACCAAAGAACAGACTCTTTTAATAATAGGGATTAGTTTCTCGGTGCCCCGCAGTATGGACACTTTTCTGCGGTAGAATCAATGAGTGCCCCACAGTACTGGCATTTGACCTTAACTACCTCTTTTATTACAACCTGTTCTGTTTCCTTTGATTCAGGATTTAAGTGTATTTCTGTTTTATTCTTATTTTCATTATTTTCAGTCATTTTTAAATTCCCTCCATTAGTGGAATGTTTCTTGATCTTATTTTTGTTTCCATTGCTGATCACTAAAGCTATTATTACTATTAATGCAAGAATAAATACTAGAGCTATTGCAAGGTAGAAATATGGAAAAGGTGACGATTTCTTAGGATTTACATGTGTTGGAGAAATGCTTACTCCATAACTTGAATCCTTGACATATAGACTATTTGAACAGGCAAATCCGTCTCCCTGGCCGTTTGAATCAACTTCTTTGTAGTCATAGGCAACTATGAATCCAGAGGATCTGTCATAATAAGCATTCCATGTATAGGTTGCATTAAAGGTCCCGTATGAGTCATTTCTTACATAGGTTCCATTTCCCTGAAGGAATATGGTTGTAATTTGTCCATTAGTTCCACCTGGTGAATAACTATAATCTGTTGAAACAACTTTCATTTTAGTATTTAGAACCTCTTTCTCAGAGTTCACAGGAATAGATACATTTGTAAAGAACCAAACATGTGGATTTATGTAACCAGTTTCATTATCTGTGCTGTATGTATAGCTGCAGTTATAGGTCGAAAATGTGAAGTTCCCTCTGGCCATCTGGTTATTGAAATAATTATAATCACTGGATCTGATTGCACAGGAATAGTTGTAATTCATTGAGACTCTATCATTGTGCAATAACTGTGTAACGGATTCAGTTCCGTTTATCCATGCATTACTATAATAGCCACTGTAATTTCCCTTACCATCACTTACTTGAATATATTCATCATAGTTGAAATAAGTACCCTTTTGTGGCTCTGCCTGTATATGGATGGCTGGAATGGCTAAACTCAAGAAAATAATAAATATAAATGTTGAAATGATGTTTTTACGCATCATCCTGAAAATCCACCTACTGAGTGTATATGTGCCGGATGAACTCCTCCGATACCACTGAATGTGGAATAATAGCAACCCTGCACCATAAGCATTGGCATGAAGAACGGGAACAGGAATGGTGAGGGCATATAGTAGAAATGGTATGGAGTATTTATAACAGGTGCCTTTGAGTCAACGTTGGTAATCAACTCATTCCTAATTCCATGTACCAGACTTACTGCAGCGGCCATTACTTCTGATCTTTCAAAACCTGGAACACTATTCTCCAGAATATTATATGCCTTCGAAAGAAGATCCAGAGTTTCATTTGATTCCATGACAGGGACTGTAGCCACAACAGTAGAAGCAACCAGAGGATATTCAAGGTAATTTTTAATGGCATCAATTATAACAGAAAGTTTATCCTTTATTTCATCTGGCTGTAATTCTGAAATGGCAACGTAAGCAGAAGATAACTCCATATCTTCTGATTCATCGTATCCCCATTGAGAAAAAATTTGTCTCATTTTCACAAACTTATTTCTGGTATCATTTATATCCTTGTTAATCGAAGCCATAATTGCTGCTGACTCGTATGATGGCGTTAACTTTCTGAATTCATCCAAATTGTCAAAGGGATATGTTCCATCATATCTTCTGGAAAGATACATAATCGCTGCTACTGCTGTTGCGGATTCCCTCGGAATATGACTTTCATGTCTTACCTTTTTAAAAACTTCCTTGAATTCATCCATATCTGAGGCAATATCTTTACCAGATCCTGTAAGTATTTCCGTGGCCATCAACCGATTTTCTATGTTTTTTGTAAATGAACCCATCTCTTCATATATACTGTGAAACTTATTTTCCATGGACGTCACATCATCTCTGAATTTGGCCAAACCAATGGCTGTGCTTAAAAGTGTTGATTTCTGTTCAACATCAGGTACAATGCTTTCAAGATAAGTATAATAAATCTTACTGGTTTTGACTATATCGTTGAGCTGATTCAATGTTGTTGACATGTCCTTTTCATAACTTGTGAAATCTTCATCAGAAAATCTATACAGTCTTAATGCAAGATCATGGACACACACTTTTCCCTTATCAGTAAGGTAAATGTACATTTCATTATAAGGCACGAGATTATTGAGAAGCGATTTCTTAGCCATCAACTGATTGAATTTTTCTTCCTGTGTTTTTTCTGTATTATACACGTCCTGAACTTCTGTTTCCTGCTTTTTGACATCCCCTTCCAGTTCCTCTTTTTTATCTTTTTTTTCAAGATGGAATCTTATTGAATGTTCTTTACGTTCTTCTTCTTCCAGTTCTGACCTTTCTTTCTGAAATTGTTCCTTCTCAGATGAAATCTGGCTGGATAAATTTTCCATTTGTGAGACTTCACTTTTCAATCCATTATAATCATCTTTGCTGTACACGTTCAGATAATTCTGTTCCTTTAAATAATTTAGACTTTGTGTATCTATTGTCACATCCAGTTTTCCCATGGACGTTTCTTTCAGAAAGTTGTAAATTTCCAGAGATTTAATCTATTTCACCTTATTGAGCATAGTAAATCTGCTATTTAAATTATCATATTTTAGTTCGTTTTTAATTATGAGGTCAACTCTACCGTTGTTCTCATCTATTTCTATATATTTATCTCCATCGGTTGCCATTTCGAGAATGGATTGTAACTGCATTCTTCTTTCTATTGGTGTACCAAATCTCCTTATTCTTTCTTCATCAATTCTTGTGTAAGCATACATCAATTCGTAAAGTGATCTGTAAAATTGATCTGTTATGGTCTCTCCTATTTTCTCTTCCATGACATATCTTCTTTCCACACCTTCAAGATCAACAAAGAAAATGGTACCGTCAGATGATAAAACGGCATCCTTATCCAGCCATACGTCAAAGAAATCAAGTCCTGAATAGATCCTGTCATCTTCCTTTTTAAGTGTTCTTGAAAAAGCTGTAAGGGCCGCCAAACCAGATTTCATGAAATTCACCATAAATTCTGTAGAAGCACGGTTATCATTAATGTTGAACATCTCAAACACCTTGCTGATATTATTTCCAACTGTGCTTGTGGCATGGAAATATAATCTTATATTGGAAGGCATCAAA
>JAJZXP010000068.1 GCA_021806345.1 Thermoplasmata archaeon
CTACATAAATAAACTCAATATGAACTTAGATTACCGGAAGAAAATTCAAATTCCAATCTCTTCATTTTTCTGTTTATCCAAATCAATCAAGTTTCTCCAGATGCAAGAATGAATTTTAAATTGAATATTTTAGAGGTAATACTTATAGTATCTGTACAGCATGATAGACGATGGAAATAAGAAATGCACTTATCTCCGATAAGGAAAGGATTTCTGAGATATCTTCAATATCAGGTTATGTGGACTACATCACACCCAACTTAGATCGGATGATTTCCAACGGGGGTATGTTTGTATTTGAAGAGGAAAAAAGGATAAAAGCACTATTCCAAGTGGGATTTTCAAATAGAACGTGGATAAGCGCATTAAGGGTCGATCCTCAATTTAGAAACCTTGGAATCGCTTCAAAAATGCTAAAATGGGCGGAAAATGAATCATCGAGCAGGGGTTTCCATTCAATGGGATGTTTGATTGAGAAAAATAACTCAAAGTCCATAAGCCTCTTCCAAGCAAACGGTTTCAAAGAAGTATCAAGATATTTTACGTCTAATTGTTCACCAGAAGATTCAGAAATTAGGGAAATAAAGGGCAAACAAGTGAACGAAAAGTGCATAATGATTGATTGGGAAGTTATTTGTCCTCCAGAAGGAGGCGATAAGTATAAGGATGCTAAATTGGTTGAAGACAGCAATAGGAATCTCTTAATCCGGTATCTAAATGATTACTACGTTCTTGAAACTAACGGACAAATGAGTAAGACAGGAAACAGATTCACATCCTGGTCGGAACTAAACGACAATAAAATGAGAAAGTATCACTCCGATTGTGAGATTTGGGAATACATTCATTTTCGAAAGATAATTTGATTAAATTAATTAAATATTTAATTTAATTTTTAATAATATTCAATCAGATTAACAACAAATTGACATCTATACCATACAAAAAATATATATACGTGTCATAGTATTTCAAATCATGGAGAATAATTCAAATTCTAACGTCTCAGTAGTGGGTGAAGACAAGAAGCTGAAGAAGGAGTTATCCTTTGTGCAGTTACTGTTTCTCTCGCTCGGCGGTATAATTGGATCAGGTTGGCTCTTTGGAGTTAACGCAGGAGCTGCTACAGCAGGACCTGCAGTTACTCTGTCTTGGCTTATTGGAGGAGTTATGGTTATTTTTATTGCCTTAACATACTCTGAACTGGCCGCTATGATCCCGAGAAGCGGTGCTATAGTAAGATATCCACACATGACACACGGTAGTTATACTGGATATATCTTGGGTTGGGCATATTTGTTATCAGCAGTTACAGTTCCCTCTATAGAAGCTGTGGCAGCGGTTACATATATATCAGGATTCCAGGGACTGGCATTCCTTACCACATCAGGAGTGACTGTTATAGGTGCATACACCTCGCTAACTTTTGTTGGCGTATTGATTGCGCTTCTTTTGATGGTTGGTTTCTTTTTCCTCAACTATTTTGGAATAAAGTTCCTTGGAAGATGGAATGAATATTTTGTTTACTGGAAATTAGTAATACCGACAGTTACTTTTCTGATGTTATTCTTAATGTTTAGATTTAGTAACTTTGTATCACTGGCAGGAGGTTTCAACGCCGTTGGAACACCGTTCGTATTTACAGCGATTCCAGGTGCTGGTATAATATTCTCCTACTTGGGTTTCAGGCAGGCACTGGATTATGGAGGAGAAGCCAAGAATCCGCAAAAAGACATTCCAAGAGCCCTTATATTGTCCGTGGTTATCGGAATAGTTTTATACGAATTTCTACAGCTTGCCTACATTGGAGCAATCAGAGTTTCAGCCTCAGGATTGGGAACTTCATTCAGCTGGGCAGGTCTTACCGGATCCACCTCACTTTACGCGGCATCCCCATTTTACCATGTATTTGAATCAGCCGGAATAGCAGGATTTGGAGCATGGGGGAGTGTCTTGTTGGTTGATGCAGTAGTGTCTCCATCGGGAACAGGATGGATCTATTTGGGAACATCTACAAGAACTGTTTACGGTCTTGCAACTGACAAATATTACCCGCAGAGTTTCATGAAGGTCAACAAAAAAACAGGAATACCATTTATCCCATTATTGCTTTCTACAGTTGTTGGGATAATTTTCATAGCTCCATTTCCATCATGGTATGTTTTGGTTGGATTCATATCGGGTGCGACAGTATTTACTTACATAATGGGAGGAGTTAGCTTAAGGGTATTGAGAAACACAGCTAAGAATGTTGAAAGACCCTATAAGTTACCATACAGTGAAATCCTATCAGTTGTAGCATTTATAAGCGCAACTTTAATTGTGTACTGGTCAGGTTATCTGACACTATCCATTCTTATGATGCTCATACTTGCTGGTCTTCCAGTGTATGTTATATATTACGGAACAAAAAATCTGAATATTGCACCAATGAAGGCAGTAGTGACAGGTATAGTTTACTGGATTATAATCGGAGTATCGTTTTACTTGATTTATTCAGATGTTATCTACCCGGCAAAAGTAAACAACAACAATGGACTGGCTGCACCAATATCAGTATTCTACTACTTTATTCTGGTTTACCTTGTAACATTGGTATCAACAATAGCTCTGACTTTCCTGTTGCAATCATGGGCAAAGGAAGAACACAAGAAAGAGATAAAATCTGGCTGGTGGCTGGTTTTCTTCGTACTCTTCATATTCGGTTTCTCATATATAGGAGCATTCGGACCATATGTATCACCATTAGCTGTTGCAGGACAGGCTTTCCCATATGTACCTCTGGTAATTTTCCCCTATGATACGATTGTGGTCATGATAGTAGCAATCGGATTCTTCTTCCTTGCAGTAAGGTCAGGATACAGCGAAGAAGATGTTCAGTCGATACTGGCTGACCAGGGAGTACCACTCAAAGAGTTCGAATAAATTTTTTAAACACCAATCCCATTTTTATTTTTTTTAAAATTTTGTTTCAGCAACATGTTTTTCAAGAAAATTAAGCACAAGTTTCATTTTTCCAAATTGTTATATACTGCTTTACTATACACAGAATTACGCACAAGCCTGAATGAAACCAATGAGGCGTATATGGTGAAAGAGAGAAATCTTTAGATGATCCATTTAATCAAAATTGGTTAAAAATGAAGTTGTGAATTGCTATCACGACCGATGTGAGAAATGGTGCAAATGTGGCTCGTCAATTTCCAATAATTAATAAATTTGTCCGGTCACGGATTAACTCCGGTTGATCCTGCCGGCGGCTACTGCTATCAGGTTTCGACTAAGCCATGCGAGTCAAGGGGTCGTAAGACACCGGCGTACTGCTCAGTAACACGCGGACAATCTACCCCCAGGTGGGGCACAACCTCGGGAAACTGAGGCTAATTCCCCATAGTTGCCATATGCTGGAATGCTTTGGCGATTAAAGAATTTCGCCTGAGGATGAGTCTGCGGCCTATCAGGTTGTATGTGATGTAAAGGACCACATAGCCGAAGACGGGTACGGGCCTTGAAAGAGGGAGCCCGGAGATGGACTCTGAGACACTAGTCCAGGCCCTACGGGGCGCAGCAGGCGCGAAAACTGTGCAATGCGCGAAAGCGCGACACGGGAAGCCTGAGTGCCTTAACAATGTTAAGGCTTTTCTTGATCCTAAAAAGCTCAAGGAATAAGAACTGGGTAAGACGGGTGCCAGCCGCCGCGGTAACACCCGCGGTTCGAGTGGTAGTCACTTTTATTGAGCCTAAAGCGTTTGTAGCCGGATTTGTAAATCTCTAGGAAAAGACTTCAGCTTAACTGAAGAAATTTTGGAGAGACTGCAAATCTAGGGACCGGGTGAGGTTGAATGTACTTCTGGGGTAGGGGTAAAATCCTGTAATCCTGGAAGGACGACCGGTGGCGAAGGCGTTCAACTAG